>NZ_JBOBDM010000053.1:0-42248 GCF_050586605.1 Pseudomonas sp. ES1
AGCAAGCTCAGCGTGGTCTACAGCTACGACGCCCTGGGCCGCCGCCTGCATAAACACTCGAGCGCACGCTATCAGGACGATTCCCGTTCGGGCAGCGGCTGGAACCGGATGCAGCGGGCCAAGCGCCAGCGTGAACTGGGGTGTGGCTACACCCTGTATGGCTGGGATGGCGACACCCTCGCCTGGGAAAGCTCGCCGCCGCAAGACGAAGGCGAGACCGGACGGACCGTGCACTACCTGTACGAGCCGGGCAGTTTTGTGCCGGTGGTCCAGGCACTGCGCAAGGCGCCGATTCGCCTGCTACGCCAGCCGGACTGGAGCAGTCGGGAATACGACTTCGATCAGGACCCGTTGTGGCACACCGAGGTCAAGGCGCAGCCGTTCGATTTGATTGCTTGGTACCAGTGCGATCACCTCGGTACACCGATGGAGCTCACCGACCACAACGGTGAGGTGGCGTGGACGGCGCAGTACAAGGCTTGGGGTGAAGCACGCGAGGCGCGTTCGGAGTGGGCCAGGCAGGTCGGGATGACTAACCCGATTCGATTCCAGGGCCAGTACCACGATCACGAGACGGGGCTGCATTACAACCGCTATCGGTACTATGATCCGAGGGTTGGGCGGTTTATCAACCAGGACCTGATCAGTTACGCAGGGGGTATAAATCTCTATTCCTATGGAGATAACCCAGTTTATTGGTCTGATCCGTTAGGGCTGGCTGGGAACCCCGCGACTGCTACCCACATAACCTATAGAGGCCTAGATGCTGAAACTGGCAAACCTTACCTTGGATATGCCAGCATGCAAGGCCAACAGTCTCCAGAGAAGGTGTTGAATTACCGATACAGTAGCTTTGACAGGTTCGGTGGCAATGCACCTGAAATCCTATACAGCGATTATGGACAGCAGGGGAAGGACACTGCCCGAGGTCTGGAGCAGCGCTACTACGAAAGTTACGAGAGCGTGAAAAAAGGCTCTACAGCGAATAGACAGAACCCGGTTGGCGCGCAGAACCAAAGGCGAGATGAGTACCTAGCCGCTGCAGACTTGCACCTATCGGGTGCTTCGAAAGGTTGTCCTATTTAAGGTGGAGGAATGAGCGTGGGAAAGCGAATTACTTGGAGAGACGGTGATTTCATTGTTCTCAAGCTGAGAGACGATCTTTTTACTGCCGCTCGTATGGAAAGGCAGGCGGAAATGTGTTTTTTCAATATTTTTCAATCTCACGATGATTGGAGCAATGTTGATTGGGATGGCGTTCTACCAATATTTCATGGATTTGTTGGGTCAGTTGTATTAAAGCGGCTTGGTTACAGAAAGCTTGATGTGACCGGCTCGATTTTAGGATTCCGCCCCCAGGACCTTTGGATCAAATCATATTCCATCTTTGATCCTGGGCATTTTGAGGGCGACATTGAATCGTTCCCGATGCTAGGGGGGAGACTGATTGACTTAAGAGGCGGCATGTTTGATACGAATAGCGCACCTGTTGTTAAGCATGACCTGAAAGTCTTGCAGGACAGGCAACAGATCGAAAAGTATGAGCTTGTGAATATGTGGGGAGATCTAGATCTTACAGATCGCCTTATCCGCTATCACGAGACTGGCATTAATAGAGATGATCTTAAGTTTGAAGTATTCCCGGGACTTTGGGATGACAGGGAAAAATTGCGCCCACTAACAAGAAGATTGCCTGTTCCATTTCGTTAGATATTTACATCTGAGATGAATCTGAAAATGGTAGGCGGCAGTAAAGTTATGTAACCTTCACAAGCCGAGTTGTAACTTTTTCGTAGTTTTGCCATTGATCGATCAAGGCCGTGGGCAACGTGGTCAAGAGCAAGGAACGCCAGGTGCTCGACTGCAGCGTGCCTAGCGCCAGCGCGAACGGGGCTGTAGCTACACCCTGTACGGTTGGGACGGCGAGACCCTCGCCTGGAAAAGCTCGCCGCCGCAGGATGACGGCGAGACCGGGCGCACCGTGCACTACCCGTACGAGCCGGGCAGTTTTGTGCCGGTGGTCCAGGCACTGCGCAAGGCGCCGATTCGCCTGCTACGCCAGCCGGACTGGAGCGGTCGGGAATACGATTTCGATCAGGACCCGTTGTGGCACACCGAGGTCAAGGCGCAGCCGTTCGATTTGATTGCTTGGTACCAGTGCGATCACCTCGGTACACCGATGGAACTCACCGACCACAACGGTGAGGTGGCGTGGACGGCGCAGTACAAGGCTTGGGGTGAAGCACGCGAGGCGCGTTCGGAGTGGGCCAGGCAGGTCAGGATGACCAACCCGATTCGATTCCAGGGCCAGTACCACGATTACGAGACCGGGCTGCATTACAACCGCTATCGGTACTATGATCCGAAGGTTGGGCGATTTGTAAGTCAAGATCCAATTAGCTACGCGGGTGGGATTAACCTCTATAGCTACGTGGATAACCCAACGGAATGGTTTGACCCGTTGGGACTTGCTAGAAAAAGTGCACACGGGAGCAGGCCTGGTAAAGATTTCACTAAGGCTGGAAAGAGTGACGTAAAGCAAGAAAATATTGACCGCCACGGCAGATTGACTTGTGAAAACTGCAATGTTCAGGCAGTCAATGCAATCAGACACGAACGTGGCGTGCGACCTCCTGAAAATGAGGCACATGTTGATCATGTAATTCCAAAATCGAAAAGTGGTTCTGGAACACCAGAAAATGGACAGGTTCTATGCAGGGTCTGTAATATTGAAAAAGCGACTCTTGTGACTTCTAGGTGATAACAACGGAAAAAGTCTTTATCGAGTTGGAGATTGCTGATGACTACCCCCCTGTAGGAGTGGAAAGTGTATGAGCGGAAAAATTAGATGAGAACATCTATAAAATAAAAAACATACCCTTCTACTCTAAGGAAATTTGCCTGAACGATGAAGTTATAACTTCAAGGGGCAGTAATGGTGAGGCGTTTTTTACCGACGTCATTGGTGACGAAGGAAATAGCACGATAAGGATAATATTTTTTGATGATAGTGAAGACTTGTCAGAGTTGGTCATGGCGGAAATTTTGAGCATGGGCTGCTCTTGGGAAGGTATGAGTAAAAAGTTTTTCTCTGTAAATATCCCTACCAATGTTGATTTTGATGCCATTTCTGGATATCTAGAGAAAAAAAGCGAAGCAGGGATATTGAATTATGACTATGGCATGATGCGTCAATAGTTATAGTTTTTTCTGGCGAGGCAGATGTGTTCCAAGCAGTGCTGGCTTTAAACTTACTGGAGGCGGTGCTCCATCATTTTGTAAGGCTTGGCTGAGTCTGGCGTTTGGCGAAGAGGCAAACGCGATGCAATCTCTTTGCCCGCACGCTGCATTTATCTAATCGTACTGTGGTTCAGTACTTTGCACTCAGGACGATCCCCGTTCAGGCAGCGGCTGGAACCGAATGCAGCGGCCCAAACGCCAACGTGAACTGGGGTGTGGGCGTCGATACCTTCGCCTTCGACCCGGCCGGCAACCTGCTGGACGACAACGCCCAGCAGCTCAACCGCCCGCTGGAACACGACCCACGCCGCAACAAGCGCATGGACAACCTGCTGCGCGAGTACGCCGGCACCCACTATCAGTACGATGAGCGCGGCAACCTCGTCCACCGCCTGCTTAACGGCGACCCAGTCCCTGACAAGAGCAAGGCCAAAGCTCGCTAAATAAGCTCATCGCCCGCTATTAGAAAATGCCAGTTCAGCCCTCCCCCACTGCCGGATGCCAGTCAGATAAGGTTTCATCGCCACTAATGGGGCTGCTTTGCAGCCCTTCGCGGGTAAACCCGCTCCCACAGAACTTCTCGTATAAACCCTAGCCCGAGGATGCGCTACCACAGGGCAATGTCGTAAGTCAGGTAGATGCGGTTGCTGTCCCGACCACGGGCGAAGTCCGCCCGGTACACATAGTTGCGCAGCTTCACCCCCAGGCCTTTGAAGCTGCCCGACTGCACCACGTACGCCAGCTCCATGTCGCGCTCCCACTCGCTCAGGCCCGCCGTGCCGGAGCGGCCATTGTCGCCACTCAGGTAGCGGGTCATGAACGTCAGCCCCGGCACGCCGGCAGCGGCAAAGTTGTAGGCATAGCTGGCCATCCAGGTTTTCTCTTCTTCCTCGATGAACTTGCCGATGCCGACGTTGCTGAACGAATACACCGTCGCCCCGCTGACATAAGGCAGCCCTGCCTCGCCGTCGAGCACCTGGTAGCCCGCGCCCAGGGTGTGGCCGCTGTGGCTGTAGGCCAGCTGGCCGCTGAACATGTCGTTGTCGATGCGGCCACCGTAGGCCGCACCGCTGTCGTGGCTCTTGAAATAGCGCAGGTCGGTGGTCAGCACGCCGCCCGCCAGCGCCAGGTCATGCTGGACCCCGCCGAAGTCCTGGCGATAGAAGTGTTCCAGCTCGCCGTGGAAGTAGCTCAAGCGCAGCTGCTTGCTGACCGCGTACTCGGCGCCGGCGTAGGTGAAGTCACCCGATTCGCGACCGCCGTAGCCGTCGGCATACAGCCCGGTGCTGTCGGAAGAGTCGCGCTGTTTGAAGCGGTCGAGGTGGCCGGCGCTCAGGGTCAGGCCGCGGATGTCGGTGCTGACCAGCTGGGTGCCCTGATAGGTCTGCGGCAGCAGGCGGGCGTCGTTGTAGACCAGCACCGGGGTTTTGGGCAGCAAGCTGCCGTGCTTGACCACGGTGGCGCCCAGCCGGGCCTTGGCGGTGACCCCGGCACTGGCGAATTGGTCCGCCGCACGGCCATCGTCATGCACCGGCAGCAGGCCGGTGCCACTGCGCCCGCGCCCCGAATCGAGCTTGACCCCGACCAGTGCCAGGGCATCCACCCCCAGGCCCAGCGGGCCTTGGGTGAAACCGGACTGGTAGTCCAGCAGGAAACCCTGCGCCCATTCCACCCGCTCGCTCTTGGCGTTGGCGGCGGCGCGGGCGCTCAGGCCCTGCTCGTCGCGAAAGTTTTCGTTGAAGTACACATTGCGCAGCTGCAGCTTGAGGCTGGCGTCATCGATGAAACCGGCCGCCTGGGCCGTAGGCAAGGTGCAGAACAGCAGGCCGCAAGCGGCCCCACGCTGAAGGGCTCGTGTCATGTTCGGGGACTCTTTTATTGTTATTGGCGCGTAACCGGGCGGCCGCTCGGCCACCCGTCAGGGAGGGTCAGACGAAGAAGGACAGGGCCCCGGTCAGCAGGGCCAGCGCGGTGATCACCAGCGAAGTCAGCACCGCCCACTTCACCGTGGCTTTCTGGAACTCGCCGATGTCGCGGTCGACCATGCCGACCAGCAGCAAGGTGGACGCCACCAGCGGGCTCATCAGGTGCACCGGCTGCCCAAGCACCGAGGCGCGGGCGATCTCCACCGGGTCGATGCCATAGGCGGCGGCCGCGTTGGCCAGGATCGGCACCACGCCGAAGTAGTAGGCGTCGTTGGACAGCACGAAGGTCAGCGGCATGCTGGTGATCGCCACCACCAGCGGGAACCAGTGGCCCCAGGCTTCAGGGATCCAGTCGACCAGGGTCTGCGCCAGCGCATCGACCATCTTGGTGCCGGAGAAGATGCCGGCGAAAATACCGGCGGCGAACACCAGCAGCACCACGGTCATGGCGTTGCCGGAGTGCGCGAGGATGCGTTCTTTCTGCAGCTCGAGCTGCGGGTAGTTGATCATCAAGGCCGCGACGAAGCCGATCATGAACAGGATTGCCGCATGCATCAGGCCCATCACCAGCGCGACCATCACCGCGATCACCAGCACCAGGTTGACGTAGGCCAGGCGCGGGCGCTTGTGCGGAGTGTCTTCCAGGATCGCCTTGATGTAGCAGTTGCCGCCGCCGGATTCGAGCTTGATGTTACCGATGCGCTTGCGCTCGGCGCGGCCCAGCAGGAAGGCGGTGAACACCACCCAGGCCGCGCCGCCGACCATGGTCGGCAGCATCGGGATGAAGTACTCGCTGGCATCCAGGCCCAGGGCGGCGATGGCCCGGGTGGCCGGCCCGCCCCACGGGCTCAGGCCGCTCATGATGCTCAGCGACAGCATGGCGATGGTCGCCAGGATCATCGGGTTCATGCCGATGCGCTTGTACAGCGGCAGCATGGCGGCGCAGGTGATCATGTAGGTGGTGGTGCCGTCGCCGTCGAGGGCCACCAGCAGCGACAGCAACGCGGTGCCCATGGCGATCTTGATCGGGTCGCCGTTGACCCGCTTGAGGATCTTGCGGATCAGCGGGTCGAACAGCCCGGCATCGATCATCAGGCCGAAGAACAGGATGGCGAACAGCAGCAGGGCGGCGGACGGCGCGACCGTTTTCAGGCCGTCGAGCATCATCTTGCCAAGGTCCGGGGCAAAGCCACCGATCACGGCGAAGACAATGGGCACTACGGTGAGCGCAACGATCGGCGACAGGCGTTTGCTCATGATCAGGTAGGTGAAGGTCACCACCATGACCAGGCCAAGCAATGCGAGCATGGGAATATTCTCTTGTTTTTATGAGGTGTGGCCGCCGCGAGCGCGAACGGCCCCTGCCCCACCCGCGCCTCGCGGCGCTGGGTGGAAGTTTATGTCATTGAGTGCTTGTAAGCGGGTGGGCTAGCTGTGCTGGCGCGGCTCACCGGCCGGCCAGTGGGCTGGGCTGTCAGCGCTGGCGGCGGGCTGCGGGCCTTCGGCCAGGGTGCGCATCAGCGTCTGCCGGTCACAGGCGTTTTCCGACAGCGAGATCACCACCGTGGCTACCGCGTTGCTGGCCAGGCTGGTCAGCGCCCGCGCCTCGGACATGAAGCGGTCGACACCGATCAGCAGCGCCAGCCCCGCCAGCGGGATGTCGTGAATCACGGTCAGGGTCGAGGCCAGCGCAACGAAGCCGCTGCCGGTCACCCCCGCCGCGCCCTTGGACGACAGCAACATGATTGCCAGCATGGTCAGGGTCTGGCCCAGGGTCAGGTCGATGTTGCAGGCCTGGGCGATGAACACCGCAGCCAGCGACAGGTAGATGGCCGTGCCGTCGAGGTTGAACGAATAGCCGGTGGGCAGCACCAGCCCTACCACGCCCTTCTTGCAGCCCAGGGCTTCCAGCTTCTGCAGCATGCGCGGCAGCACCGGCTCGGTGGACGAAGTACCGAGCACCACCAGGAACTCTTCGCGCAGGTAGCGCAGCAGCTTCCACAGGCTGAAGCCATTGGCCCGGCACACCCCGCCAAGCACCACCAGCACGAAGAAGGCGCAGGCGATGTACAGGGTCATGACCAGCTTGGCCAGCGCGCCGAGCGAGCTGATGCCGTACTGCCCCACGGTGAACGCCAGGGCGCCGAAGGCACCCACCGGGGCGAAGCGCATCAGGTAGCCGAAGATCTTGAAGACCATCTGCGATGCTGATTCCAGCACATTAAGCACCGGCTGGCCGCGCTCTCCCATGGCCGACAGGGCAAAACCGCACAGCACGGCGAGGAACAGCACCGGCAGCACTTCGCCTTTGTTGAAGGCGCCGATGAAGGTGTCGGGGATGATGTGCATGAAGAAGTCGACCACACCCAGCTTGGCCGCCGAGTCGGTGTACTGGCTCAGGCCTTGGGTGCTGAGGGTCGACGGGTCGATATTCATGCCCTCGCCCGGGCGGAAGATATGCACCGCCGCCAGGCCGATCGCCAGGCTGATCACGGTCAGCACCAGGAACAGCAACAGCGTCTTGCTCATCAGCCGGCCCAGCGAGCGCCGATCGCTCATGCCGGCGATGCCGGTGACGATGGTGCAGAACACCACCGGTGCGATCATCATCTTGATCAGCTTGATGAAGGCATCGCCCAGCGGCTTCAGGGCGACTGCCTGTTGCGCCCAGAAGTGCCCGACCACCACGCCCAGCAGGACGGCGCAGAGGATCTGGAAGTACAGCGATTTGACCAGTTTCATGAGGCATCACCCATTGTTGGATTTGTGCGGATGCGCTGTGTCGTCCTTGGGTACAGCGGCTCAGCCAGCCAGCCGCCGTGCCGTTGGCGCGTAGACGAAACCTGAGAACAGCCGGCGGGCGGTACGCACCACGGACGCCTGGATCGTCTTGCCACCCGGCCCGCTGCGCGTAAGCGCCACATCAATGCCGCCGCTGGGGTGCTCGAGGCGCACTTGCTGCAGGCCTTGGGCCGCATCGCCAAGCAGGTTAATGGTGACGGTGCCGGGGCTGACGCAGGCGGTCGCCAGCCCGATTGCTCCGGTGATGGCCAGCGCCCGGTGGCAGTTGTGCGGCATGAAGTAGCGCACCTGCAGCGTGCCGCCGAACTTCGCCGGGCTGACCAGCACCGGCTTGGGGATGACCATGCCGCTGACATCGCCCAGGCCCATGGCTCGCCCGGCTTTGAGGCGCAGCGCTTCCAGGCGTTTGAGCAGGCGGCTGTCGGCATCCAGCTCGGCGGGGCTTTCGCCGCCGTCCAGGCCCAGCTGGCTGGCCTCGACGATCATCATCGGCATGGCCATGTCGATGCAGGTCACTGGCACGCCGTCGATCACATCGCAGGCTTGGCCGGTGGGGAACAGCTGCCCGGTCTTGCTGCCGACCGCGTCGAGGAAGGTCAGGTGGATCGGCGCCGCCGTGCCCGGCACGCCATCGATGGCCGTGCGGCCTTCGTAACGGACGATGCCGTTGGGCGTCTCGACCAGGGAATTGACGAAGGTGTTGGTGTTGAGATTGCGGATGCGCACCAGGGTCTTGCCCTCGACGGCCTTGACTAGGCCCTGCTCGATGGCGAACGGGCCCACGGCGCAGAGCATGTTGCCGCAGTTGGGCGCGGTGTCCACGCGGCGCTGGGCCACCATCACCTGGACGAACAGGTAGTCGACATCGGCGTCGGCGTGCAGCGACGGGCTGACGATCGCCACCTTGCTGGTCTGCGGGCTGCCACCACCGATGCCGTCGATTTCCAGCTCGTGGCCGGAGCCCATCAGGCGCAGCAGCACTTCATCACGCTCGACCACATTGGTAGGCAGATCCCAGGCATGGAAGATGGGGCCTTTGGAGGTGCCGCCGCGCATGAGCACACAGGGGATTCGTTGCATGTCTAGTGACTCTTGTTGATCAATCGGCTGAATTGATGTTGTGATCGAAAGAGTGACAGGCATGGATAAATCAATCCAATGCAAAGATCGTAGCTATTATTGCGTTTGGCAAATCAATCAAACGTTGCTGTTGATCCCGTGTGAAACCCCTGTTTTGTGTGACGAGCACTGGCCTCATCGCCGGCAAGCCGGCTCCCACAGGGTTAGCGCATTGCTTGAGCTGGCGCGATCCATGTGGGAGCCGGCTTGCCGGCGATGGGCTGCAAAGCAGCCCTGATCGCTATATCAAGAACTAAACCGAGAGTCGCCATGGAATACGAGCTCCAAGACATCAGATCTTTCGTGAAAATCGCCGAACTGGGCAGCTTCCACGAGGCCGCGGAAGTGCTGCACCTGTCGCAGCCGGCGCTGAGCAGGCGTATCAAGAAGCTCGAAGAGGGCCTGGGCACGCCGCTGCTCGAACGCACCACCCGGCGCGTCAGCCTGACCAGCGTCGGCCGAGATTTTTTGCCCAAGGCACGCCGCCTGCTCGATGATTTCGAGGACTCGATCCTGAGCATCCGCGAGCTGGCCGAGCGCCAGAGCGGCCAGGTCACCCTCGCCTGCATCCCCACGGCGGCCTTCTACTTCCTGCCCTCGGTGATCCGCCTGTACAACCAGCAGTACCCGAAGATCCGCATCCGCCTGCTCGACCTCAGCGCCAACGACGGCCTGGAGGCGGTGCTGCGCGGCGAAGCGGACTTCGGCATCAACATGATGAGCGGCCAGCACTCGGACATCGAGTTCGTCTCGCTGGTGCAGGAGCCGTTCGTCCTGGCCTGCCGGCGCGACCATGAACTGGCATCGCGCAAAGCGGTGACCTGGTCGGAACTGGCCGACTACCGGCTGATCGGTGTTGGCCGCCTGAGCGGCAACCGCATGCTGCTGGACCACGCATTGAGCGGGCTGAGCCTCAGGCCCAAATGGTTCTACGAGGTGCAGCACCTGTCCACGTCGCTGGGGATGGTCGAGGCCGGGCTGGGGGTTTCGGCCATGCCCAGCCTGGCGATGCCCGGGCCCGACCACCCGACCCTGGTCAGCGTCCCGCTCACCGAGCCGGAGGTCACCCGCACCCTGGGCCTGGTGTACCGGCGCGGCGCCTCGCTGTCGCCGGCGGCGGAAAAGTTCGTGGCGATACTGCTGGAGAAGTGGCGCAGCGGCTGAGCCTTTACAGCTCCAGTGCGCCCCTGAGCAAGGCCGCAAGCTTGGGCCCGGCCTCGGCGCCCTGCCCCTCCAGCAGCGCCAACGGGATGCCCTGCAACAGCGAGGCAAACTCGGCCAGGCCGTCGCCCAGCAACGCCATCGGGCAGGCGACCTCCATCTGCAGGCTACGCAAGCGCGTGGCCAGGGCTGGGCTGATCGGGCCCTGCACCTTGATCACCAGTGCCGCCGGGCGCATGGCCACGCACAGCAGCGGCAGCTCGTCCAGCGGCTGGCCGTTGCCGAGCACGTCGATACGCTGCTGTTCCCCCCCTAGCAACAGGGCGCTGCACAGCAGTTCCAACTCACTGACACCACCGACTGCGCTCAACAGCACGCGCGGGGCGGCGGCCTGGTTCAGTTGCAGGCGCAGTAACAGCCGGGCGCGCAGGAATGTATCGAGGAACAGCCACTGGCTGCGCTGGCCGAACGCCGTGCCAGCGGCCAACTGGCGCCACACCGGCATCAGCACTTCGCGCAGCGCGACAGTTTTGGGGAACAAGGTGAACACCTGGCCATGCAGCGCTTCGAGCGCCTGCCCATCGAAGGCCTGGGTGGCACGCAACACGGCAGCGCGCCAGTCGTCGAAGGCCTCGCTGCCCTGCTCGACCGCCCGGCCCCCCTGCTCGTGCTGACGGGCCAGCAATTCGCCGACCTTGCTGATCGGCAGACCGCTGCCCGTCCAGTGCAAGATGTCGCGGATGCGCTGCACATCCTCGGGCGTGTACAGGCGATGGCCGCCTTCGGTGCGCTGGGGGCTGATCAGCCCGTGGCGGCGCTCCCAGGCGCGCAGGGTCACCGGGTTGATGCCGGTCAGGCTCACCACATCGCGCATGGGCAGCAAATCAGGGGAAATCGCTTCGGTCATCGGGCACGTGGGGGTCTAGGGGCCGGGGACGCCATTCTAAACCCATCCCCCGCCTTTTGCGCCGAGCGTTCGTGCGTCATCATGGCGGCCAGCGCGCACGCCACCATTACCCGAGGTTCACATGATCGACGCAAAGCTGCTGCAACTGATGGTCGAGACCTCCAACGACGGCATCGTCGTCGCCGAACAGGAAGGCAGCGACAGCATCCTGATCTACGCCAACCCGGCATTCGAACGCCTGACCGGCTATGCCGTCGACGACATCCTCTACCAGGACTGCCGCTTCCTGCAGGGCCAGGACCATGACCAGCCGGGGCTTGCGAAGATCCGCGAGGCGATCCGCGACGGCCGCCCTTGCCGCGAAGTGCTGCGCAACTACCGCAAGGACGGCAGCCTGTTCTGGAACGAGCTGTCGATCACCCCGGTGCACAATGAGGCCGACCAGCTGACCTATTTCATCGGCATTCAGCGTGACGTCAGTGCTCAGGTATCCGCCGAGCAGAAAGTCCGCGAGCTGGAAGCCGAGGTGGCGCAGTTGCGTCAGCAGTTGGCCACCAGCAACCACTGATGTACACGCCTGTGGGAGCGGGCTCCTCTAAAACTGTACAAGAAGGTTGACTTGTACAGTTTTAGACATAGGCTTCAGGTATACCTGTACAAAAATCGTTCCGTGTACAGGATTGCCTGGAGCCGCGCATGTCCGACTACCTGCAAACCTTCGCCGAACGCTTTGCCGGCTTGAACGCTGGCAACCTGCAGCGCCTCGACGAGCTGTACAGCGAAGCAGTGACCTTCCGCGACCCCCTGCACCAGATCGACGGCCTGCCTGCCCTGCGTGCCTACTTCGCCACGCTGTACGCCAACGTGCAGGACATCCGCTACGATTTCCACGGCGCCGACCAGGTACAGCCGGGCCACGGCTACTTGCGTTGGACCCTGCATTTTTGCCACCCGCGCCTGGCCGGCGGCAGGGCGATCAGCCTTGACGGCTGCAGCCACCTGCGCTGGCGCGAGCACGTCGAATTTCACCAGGACTACTTCGATGCCGGCGCGCTGCTGTACGAGCACGTGCCCGTGGTCGGTGGGCTGATCGGCTGGCTCAAGGGCCGGCTGGCATGAGCCGCTGCTGGTTGACCGGCGCCAGCAGCGGTATCGGCGCCGCCCTGGCGCTGCGCTTGCTGGAACAAGGCCATCAGGTCGCGCTGGGTGGCCGCCAGGCTGGCAGCTTGCAAGCGCTGGCCGAGCGCTTTGCAGGCCAGACGCTATTGGCCGTCGGTGATATCAGCGAGGCGCCGCAAGTGGCGCAGATCGCCGTGGATATCGAGCAGCACTGGGGCGCCCTCGATCTGGTGATCCTCAACGCCGGCACCTGCGAGTACCTGGAGCCCGGCCACTTCGACCCGGCCCTGGTCGAACGGGTGATGCGCACCAACCTGCTGGGCCTGTGCCACTGCATCCAGGCCGCCCTGCCCCTGCTACGGCGCGGCCAGCGGCCACATCTGGTGGTGGTGGGCAGTTCGGTGAGCTGGCTGGCGCTGCCACGGGCCGGTGCCTACGGCGCGTCCAAGGCGGCGGTGCGCTACCTGGTCGAGTCGCTGCGCATCGACCTGATCAACGAAGGCATCGATGTCACCCTGGTCAGCCCCGGCTTCGTCGATACGCCGCTGACCCGGCGCAACGATTTCGCCATGCCGCAAATGTGGAGTGCCGAGCACGCCGCCCGGTATATCGCCGCACGCCTGGCGCAGCGGCCACTGGAGATCAACTTCCCCGGCCTGTTCACCTGCGTGTTGCGCCTGCTCGGCGCGCTGCCGGTGCGCTGGCGCCTGAAGCTGGGCCAGCGCATGGCCCGCCGTGAACAGGGGTAGCCGACCATGCGGATCGCCATCATCGGCAGCGGCATCGCCGGCCTGACCTGCGCCCACCTGCTGTCGCGCCGGCACCAAGTCACGGTGTTCGAGGCCGCCGACTGGATCGGTGGCCACACCCACACCGTCGATGTGCAGTGGCGCGGCCAGCACTATGCCGTGGACACCGGGTTCATCGTGTTCAACGACTGGACCTACCCCAGCTTCATCCGCCTGCTGGGCTATCTGGGGGTGGCCTCACGGCCCACGCAGATGAGCTTTTCAGTGCACGACCCAGTGACCGGCTGCGAGTACAACGGCCACACCCTCGACAGCCTTTTCGCTCAACGTCGCAACCTGCTGTCACCGGGCTTCTGGGGCATGCTGCGGGACATTTTGCGCTTCAACCGCCAGGCCCTCGCCGACCTGGACAACCAGCGCATCGAAGCCACCACCACCCTTGGCGACTACCTGCGCACGCAGCGCTACGGCCAGCGTTTCATCGACCACTACATCGTGCCCATGGGGTCGGCGATCTGGTCGATGTCACGCAGCGACATGCTGGGCTTCCCACTGCAGTTCTTCGTGCGCTTTTGCCGCAACCACGGCTTGCTGTCGGTCAGCCACCGCCCGCAATGGCGGGTGGTCGAAGGCGGTTCGCGCAGTTACCTGGCGCCGCTGTGCCGGCCGTTCGCAGAGCGCATTCGCCTGAACTGCGCGGTCAGCCGGGTCTGCCGTGACGAGAGCGGCGTAACGCTGAACAGCACGGCCGGCAGCGAACGGTTCGACAGCGTGGTGTTCGCCTGCCACAGCGACCAGGCCCTGGCGCTGCTGGAGGCCCCCAGCGCCGAGGAACGCGCGGTGCTCGGCGCCATCCGCTACGCCAGCAACGATGTGCTGCTGCACACCGACACCCGCCTGCTGCCAAGGCGGCGCAAGACCTGGGCCAGCTGGAACTACCGCCTGGGTGGCAGCGAACAGGCCCCCGCCGCGCTGACCTACGACATGAACATCCTGCAGGGCATCGAGGCACCGGTGACGTTCTGCGTAAGCCTGAACCAGACCGCCCTGGTGGACCCGGCGCAGATCCTCGCCCGCTTCCAGTACGCCCACCCGCAATACAGCCTGGCGGCGCTGGCCGCCCAAGCCCGCCAAGGCGAGTTGCAGGGGCGCCAGCACAGCTATTACTGCGGTGCCTACTGGGCCAACGGCTTTCACGAGGACGGCGTGGTCAGCGCGCTGCAAGTGGCCGAACATTTTGGAGAGCGCCTGTGAACAGCAGCCTGTGCCGCGGCTGGGTCAGCCACCGGCGCCTGACCCCGCGCCCGCATGCCTTTCGCTACCGCATCGGCATGCTCTACCTGGACCTGGCCGAACAGCCCTGGCTGCTCGGCCTGTCGCGCTGGCTCGGGCACTCGCGCCTGGCCCCGCTTTGCTGGCGTGAAAGCGACTACCTGCCGGCCCTCACCCGCAGCGGCATGCCGCTGGCCCAGGCCGCCCGCCAGCTGGTCGGCCAGGCTACCGGGCAGGCACCCGAGGGCGCCGTGCACCTGCTCACCCAGCCACGCTGCTGGGGGTTGTCGTTCAACCCGGTGAGTTTCTACTTCTGCCATGACCGCGAGGGCCAGCTCGCGGCGATCCTGCTGGAGGTGCGCAACACCCCTTGGCGCGAACGCTTCCACTACGTGCTGCCGGTGCAGCCAGGCCAGCCCAGGCAGTTCTGCGTGGCCAAGGCCTTCCATGTGTCGCCGTTCATGCCGCTGGACATGGAGTACCGCCTGCGCTTTTTCCTTGATGCCCAGCGGCTGCGCATCCACATGGAAAACAGCCGCGAAGGCCAGCCGGTGTTTGCCGCCGACCTGGCCCTGGAGCGCCGGGTGCTGAACCGCAGCACCTTGCACCAGCACCTGCTGGCCTTCCCGTGGATGAGCCTGCGCACGCTGTCGGCCATCTACTGGCAAGCCCTGCGCCTGCTGTTCAAGCGCACGCCCATCCACGATCACCGCGCAAGCCAGGGCAACCTGCGCCTTGGCCAGACCACCTGCGAGGAGCCCAAACATGCCCGAACCCACGTTGAGCGTTAGCAAATCGGCGGGCCTGACACCGCTGCTCGGTGGCCTGGTCAGGAGCGCGGTGCTGGCCCAGCTACGCCGGATCAGCCGCGGCCAGTTGCGGCTGATCGGCAATGACCAGCAATGGACCTTCGGCGAAACCGGCAGCGCGCTGTACGCCGAAGTCGAGATCCTGGACGAGGCCGCCTGGGGCATGGTTGCCGGCAATGGCTCGATTGGCGCCGGCGAAGCCTATATCCACGGTTACTGGCGCAGCCCTGACCTGGCGGCAGTGACCCGTCTGTTCGTCGCCAACCTCGACGTACTCGATGCCATGGAACGCGGACTGGCGCGCTTCGGCCGCCCGGCCCTGCGCCTGCTGCACAGTCTGAACCGCAACAGCCGGCGCGGCGCGCGGCGCAATATCCTGGCCCATTACGACCTGGGCAATGCCCTGTTCGAACGCTTGCTCGACCCGACCATGATGTATTCCGCGGCGCAGTTCGACAGCGCCGAGCAAAGCCTGGAACAGGCGCAGTTGAACAAGCTCGAACGCATCTGCCAGAAGCTCGAGCTCAAGCCCCACGACCACTTGCTGGAGATCGGCACGGGCTGGGGCAGCCTGGCCATCCACGCCGCCACCCGCCATGGTTGCCGGGTCACCACCACCACGCTGTCGCAGGCGCAGTACAGCCATACCCTGCAGCGGGTCAAGGCGCTGGGCCTGGAGCGGCGCATCAGCGTGCTGTGCGAGGACTACCGAGACCTGCGCGGGCGCTTCGACAAGCTGGTGTCGATCGAGATGATCGAGGCCGTGGGCCACCGCTACCTGCCAGCCTATTTCCGCCAGTGCGCCGCGCTGCTCAAGGACGACGGCCTGATGCTGCTGCAGGCCATCACCATCCGCGACCAGCGCTACGCCCAGGCGCGCCGTTCGGTGGACTTCATCCAGCGTTACATCTTCCCCGGCGGCGCCTTGCCCTCGCTCAGCGTGCTGCTCGACACCGCCAGCCGGCAGACCGCGTTGAACCTGCTGCACATGGAGGACTTCGGCCAGGACTATGCACGCACCCTGCGCCACTGGCGCGACAACCTGCGCCAGGCGCGCGCGGCGCTCAGCGAAATGGGTTACGACGACACTTTCCAGCGGCTGTGGGAGTTCTACTTGTGCTACTGCCAGGGCGGCTTCGAGGAGCGGGTCATCGGTGTGGCGCAATTGCTCTGGGCCACACCCCAGGCACGCCGGGCACCGCTGCCGGGCGCCTGAGCATGCCCCGCGCCTGGCTGCTGGGCAATGCGCTGTGGCTGCAGGTTGGCTGGTGGGCTTGCGTGTTCGGTGCAACGCGGCCCTGGCTGTTGCTGCTGGTGCCTGCCGGGCTGGCGCTGCACCTGCGCTATTGCCACGACCGCGTGGGCGAGGCACGGGCGCTGTTGCGCGTGACGCTTGCCGGTTGCCTGCTCGACAGCCTGCTGGGCGCACTGGGGCTCTTCAGCTTTACGCAATGGCCGCTACCCGGCTGGCTGGCCTTGCTGTGGCTGGTGCTGGCCAGCGGCTTGCGCCACAGCCTGGCCTGGGCCGCGCGACCGGCCTGGCGCGGGGTGCTGCTGGGTTTGCTGGGCGGCCCGCCGGCCTATCTGGCCGGTGCGCAGCTTGCGGGCGTCGGCCTGCCGCTGGGCTCACTCGCTACGGCCCTGGTGCTGGCGCCACTATGGGCGCTCGCCTTGCCGCTGGCCTTGCGCCTGGCCGCGTGGCGCTGAGCGACGGCAGCGCTCGGAGCAGTAGCGCACCTGCTGCCAACAACGCGCCCAGCGCTTGCGCCAGGTGAACGGCCGGCCGCAGGCCGCGCAGACTTTGCTCGGCAACAGGCTTTTGTTCATCCGCCGGCCTGGGGCAAACGCCGGAAGAACAAGGTGATCTGCCCGATCTCCACGCCGAACTTGCGCATGCTCGAGCGGTTGATCAGGGTGTCTTCATCCATCAGGTACATCCAGTCGTCCAGGTCCACCTGCCAGTGGCTGCCATCCACCGGCAGATCCAGGCGGTATTGCCAGCGCAGCGCATTGCCCGCTACCTCGCCACGGGCCTCGCCGATCACGTCCCCTGCCCGTCCGCGCCAGCGCCCGGGGCCTTCGGGAGTGAGCGTCCAGGTGCGCTGCTGGCGGGTGCCGTCGCTGTAGACAAAGTGCTCGTCGAGGATCAGCCGCTCGCCTTCACGGCGGCTGTCGATGCGCACGTGGAAGCGCTTGACCACTTCGCCGTTGCGTTTCTGGAACATGCCCCAGGCTTCTACCGGTTTGGCAAAGAACGCCGCCAGGTCCAGGCCCGGTTGCTGCCCGCGGTAATGTTCGACGCCGACATTGCCGCAACTGCCGAGCAGCAGGCAGGCAAGCACGAGTACAAGGTTACGCATGGTCAGCCTCCGCGATCTTCTTCAGCCAGCCCGAGCAGGCGTTGGCGCAACTGTGGGTCTCGGGCTCGCGGGTCCAGCCAGATGGCGAAGAACGCCTGGGCGAAGGCCGGGTCGGCGACCTCGGCGCGCAGTTGGCCATCGACATAGAAGCGGCAGCCCTGCCCGGGCAGGTAGAGCCCGGTGATGCGCATGCCCGGGCGCACGTCGACGAACGCGGCGCGCATGCTGTGTGCCCAGCGCTCGAGGGTTTGCGGGCTCGGCGGCTGCGTGGCCAGGCGGCGCATTTCGGTGAGGCTGGCGTCGACCAGGGTGTCGCGGGACAGTGCCCGGTGGTAGCGCAGTTCGAGGGCGAAGGGTTCATCCCAGCTTTGCGGCGAACCGGCACTGAACAGGCGGGCGCTGTACAGGCGCAGGCCGAACCAGCTGAAGTCGCCGCTGCCGGTCAGGTGGACCTGTGGCAGGGTGGTGCGCCAGTCTGCGCAGGCGGGCTGGGACAGGGCCATGGCCAGGAGGATGGCCAGGGTAATCAGCGTTTGCCTTGCGGGGCTGGGGGCCATTTAGCGAACACCCGGGCGTGTGCGGATACTGTACAAGTATATTTTTTGTATAGATATTCCCAGGTGAAATCTTGCTTTTGTATAGATTTTTGGGTGAGAGCCAGGCTTGGGGCCTAGTGGCCGTGTGACGCCCAAGGGCCTGTCTTGAAATCGCATGTGGGCCATCAGGTGCATGGCGACAGATTTGCAGCGCCTATGAGATCGAGCGCCGCCCGCGCGGCGCATCGCTGGCAAGCCAGCTCCCACATCTGTTTCGGGCCAATCATGCCTGTGAAGGTACCGCTGCACGCCTTGGTGCATGTCTCAAGTCGGGTGAAGCGCCAGTAGTGCCCACCTCAATACCGCGTCGTACCAACAAGGCGGACAGCGATGAAATCACAGGAGTGACTGGCCCGAAACAGATGTGGGAGCTGGCTTGCCAGCGATGCGCCGCGCGGGCGGCGCTCGATCTCACAGGCGCTGCAAAACCATCGCCATGCACCTGGTGGCCTTCGCCCAATATCCTGGCAGGCACCTTGTGTGCCCTCACCCACTCTCCCGCCATGCACCTACCCAGACATGAACGAATCTTCATCTTCGCTGTGCGCCCCTGCCAGCAGGGCTCCACGCCCCTCCCCGGCGCTGCACGCCAGCCCCCGCCTTGAGCCCCGCCGCACGCCCGCGTAGCATCGCCGCCCCGCACGTACCGCCCTGACCGACCCGCCACTGCCCATGCCACAACCCATCCCCCTCAAGGACCACGAAACCGAAAAGCACCTGGTCAACCGCCGGTTGCTGGCCTGTGCCCTACTGGTGTTCAGCCTGGTGGCGGTGCTGGTGGGCCGCCTCTATGTGCTGCAGGTGGTGCAGCATGACCAGCAGACCGCAGTGTCGGAAAACAACCGCGTGCACGTGCTGCCGATCCCGCCCGAGCGCGGGCTGATCTATGACCGCAATGGCGTGGTCCTGGCCGACAACAAACCCAGCTTCAATCTGACCATGACCCGCGAGCGGGCCGGTGATTCGGCCAAGGTGCTCGACGCCCTGGCACAGGTTCTGTCCCTCGGCGAAGACGACCGCCACCAGTTCGACAAGGACTTGCGCCGTGGCCGCAAGCCCTTCGAACCAGTCACCCTGATGGTCGGCCTGAGCGAGGAACAGATTGCCCTGATCGCCGTCAACCAGTTCCGCCTGCCGGGGCTGGAGGTGGAGCCGCAGTTCATCCGCGAGTACCCGCTGGCCGAGCACTTCGCCCATTCGGTGGGCTATGTCGGGCGGATCAACGAGAAGGAAGCCAAAACCCTCGACAGCACCGAATACCGGGGCACCCAGTCGATCGGCAAGACCGGCGTCGAGCGCTTCTACGAACACGAACTGCACGGCCAGGTGGGTTACGAAGAGGTCGAGACCAACGCCCAGGGCCGGGTGATGCGCGTGCTGCGCCACCACGACCCGGTGCCGGGCAAGTCCATCGTGCTGAGCCTGGACGCCCACCTGCAGCAGGCCGCGGAAAAAGCCCTGGGTGACCGACGTGGCGCGGTGGTGGTGCTGGACCCGGCCAACGGCGACGTGCTGGCGATGGTCAGCAACCCCAGCTTCGACCCCAACCTGTTCGTCAAGGGCATCAGCTCCAAGCAGTACTCGGCACTGCGCGATTCGATCGACCGGCCATTGTTCAACCGCGTGCTGCGCGGCCTGTATGCCCCCGGCTCGACGGTCAAGCCGGAAGTGGCCATCGCCGGCCTCGACAGCGGCGTGATCACCCCCGGTAGCCGGGTGTTCGACCCCGGTTACTACGAACTGCCCAACTACGACCACAAGTACCGCAACTGGAACCACAGCGGCGATGGCTGGGTGGACATGTACACCGCGATCATGCGCTCCAACGACACCTACTTCTACGACCTGGCGCACAAGCTGGGCATCGACCGGCTGCATGACTACATGGCCGAATTCGGCCTGGGCCAGAAGGTCTCGCTGGACATGTTCGAGGAAGCCCCCGGGCTGATGCCGTCGCAAGCCTGGAAACGCGCCACCCGCCGCCAGGCCTGGTTCCCCGGCGAAACGCTGATCCTTGGCATCGGCCAGGGCTACATGCAGGTCACCCCGCTGCAACTGGCCCAGGCCACCAGCCTGCTGGCCAGCAAGGGTGCCTGGCACCGCCCGCACCTGGCGATGACCGTCGGCGGCCAGGCCCCCATCGACCCCAACCCGATGCCGGACATCGTGCTGCACGACAAGCGCGCCTGGGACCAGGTCAACCAGGGCATGCAAATGGTCATGCACGATGCCCGCGGCATCGCCCGCGCCGCCGCCGCCGGGGCCCAGTACCGCATCGCCGGCAAGAGCGGCACCGCGCAGGTGGTGGCGATCAAGCAGGGCGAACGCTACAACCGCAACAAGACCCTGGAACGCCACCGCGACAATGCCCTGTTCGTCGGTTTCGCCCCGGCCGACCACCCGGCCGTGGTGGTGGCGGTGATGATCGAGAACGGCGAGGCCGGTGGGCGGGTGGCGGGGCCGGTGGTGCGCGAGGTGATGGATGCCTACCTGCTGGATGATCAAGGGCACCTGAAGGCGCAGTACGCAGGCGGTACTGGGCAAGCGGTTGTGCCTCATACCTAGGCCTTCAGGCTTACCCCCGTGCAGGAGCGCCCCGGCAACACCGCTCCTACAAGGGATGCCTTCCTGCGTATAATCGGCGCTTTTTCCGACGTCGATCTACCTCCATGAAAAGACTGTTGTACGCAGCATCCCTGTGCCTCGCCCTCATCCCCCCCGCCTTCGCCACCCCGCCGGCAACCTTCACCGAAGCCAAGGTCATCGCCAAGCAGAAGATCTACCTCGACCAGGCCAACAGCGCCCAGGGCGACCTGTACTGTGGCTGCAAATGGACCTGGGTCGGCAAGTCGGGCGGGCGCGTCGACCCGGCCTCCTGCGGTTATGAAACCCGCAAGCAGCAGAGCCGCGCCGAGCGCACCGAGTGGGAACACATCGTCCCGGCCTGGACCTTCGGCCACCAGCGCCAGTGCTGGCAGAACGGCGGCCGCGAAGCCTGCGTCGACAAGGACCCGGTGTTCCGCGCCATGGAGGCCGACCTGTTCAACCTCTACCCGGCCGTGGGCGAAGTGAACGGTGACCGCAGCAACTTCAACTACGGCATGGCCGCAGGCGTTGCCCCGCAGTACGGCCAGTGCACGACGAAAATCGACTTCCAGCAGAAAGCCGCCGAACCGCGTAACGAAGTCAAAGGCCTGGTGGCGCGCACCACCTTCTACATGTTCGATCGCTACCAGCTGAGCATGTCGCGCCAACAACAGCAGTTGCTGATGGCGTGGGACAAGCAGTACCCGGTTACCCCCTGGGAGAAGGAACGCGACCGTCGCATCGCGGCGGTGATGGGGCATTCCAATCCGTTCGTGACCGGTGAGCGCAGCTGGACACCGGGTTACAAACCAGCGGGTGCCGCCCCGGTGGTGAACGCCGCCGCGCAACCTGCCAAGCCCAGCCCGGCCAGCACGGCGGCGCACGGTGCCGTGCTGGGCAACCGCAACAGCCAGGTCTACCACCTGGCCAGCGGCTGCCCGGGTTATGCGCAGGTGGCGGCGAAGAACCAGGTGGCATTCGACTCCGAAGCCGCGGCGCAGGCGGCCGGCTACCGCAAAGCCGGTAACTGCAAGTAGCACCTGCGCGGGCTCCCGGCACATCGACCGCCGGGAGCCTGCAGCGGTTTCAGCTTGACGTTTACGTCAAGCTCACTTTAGGTTAACGCTGATCCCACCCCCCGAGCATCAGCATGACCAGCCAGACCTACAGCATCTCCGACCTGTCCCGCGAGCTGGACATCACCACCCGCGCCATCCGCTTCTACGAGGAGCAGGGCCTGCTCAGCCCCGAGCGCCGCGGCCTGGAGCGCATCTACTCGGCCCGCGACAAGGTCACCCTCAAGCTGATCCTGCGCGGCAAGCGCATCGGCTTCTCGCTGGCCGAGTGCCGCGAGCTGATCGAGCTGTACGACCCCACGGGCGGCAACCTCAAGCAGCTCAACAGCATGCTCGGCAAGATCGCCGAACGGCGTGCCCAGCTGGAGCAGCAGATGCTCGACATCCAGCAGATGCACCTGGAGCTGGACACTGCCCAGGAACGCTGCGAGCAGGCCCTGGCCGCCACCTTGAACCAGCAGCCCCACAACCGTTGACCTGCCACAGGAAGCCCGCCATGTCATTGCCCAAGAACGTCCGCCTGGTCGAAGTCGGCCCCCGCGACGGCCTGCAGAACGAAGCCCAGCCCATCAGTGTCGCCGACAAGGTGCGGCTGGTGGACGACCTTACCGACGCTGGCCTCGCCTACATCGAAGTAGGCAGCTTCGTCTCGCCCAAGTGGGTACCGCAGATGGCCGGCTCCGCCGAGGTGTTCGCCGGTATCCAGCAACGTGCCGACGTGACCTACGCCGCGCTGGCGCCCAACCTGCGTGGTTTCGAGGATGCCTTGGCGGCGGGGGTGAAGGAGGTGGCGGTGTTTGCGGCGGCGTCCGAAGCCTTCTCCCAGCGCAACATCAACTGCTCGATCAGCGACAGCCTCAAGCGCTTCGAGCCAATCATCGAAGCTGCCCAAGCGCAGGGGGTGCGGGTGCGCGGTTACGTGTCCTGCGTGCTGGGTTGCCCTTATGAAGGGCGGATCAGCGCCGAGCAGGTCGCGCCGGTGGCCCGTGCCCTGCACGAGATGGGCTGTTACGAGGTGTCGCTGGGCGACACCATCGGCAGCGGCACTGCCGGCGACACTCGCCGGTTGTTCGAGGTGGTTTCAAGGCAAGTGCCACGCGAACAACTTGCCGGGCACTTCCACGACACCTACGGCCAGGCCCTGGCCAACGTGTATGCCAGCCTGCTCGAAGGCATCGCGGTGTTCGACAGCTCGGTCGCAGGCCTGGGTGGCTGCCCCTACGCCAAGGGCGCCACTGGCAACGTTGCCAGCGAAGACGTGCTGTACCTGCTGCAGGGCCTGGGCATTGAAACCGGCATAGACCTCGACCGCCTGATCGCCGCAGGCCTGCGTATCAGTGAGGTACTGGGCCGCGCTACCGGTTCGCGGGTGGCACGGGCACGCAGCGCGGGCTGAGTCACACCGGTGTCACATAAGTGTGGGTGGAGTGTTACCGCCCACACCGCCGGCAGCAAAAAATCGGGTAACAGGGAAACAAATCGACAAAATTTCAGGTGCCAGGATTTCTCTAAAATCTTCAAGCCATTGATTTTAAAGGGTTTTAAAAAGTTGGCACGGCACCTGCTATATCTCAGGCACAACAAGAACAAAAAAAAGCGACATCTAATAAAAACAACATGAAACGGTTCTGACATAACAAGAACAACACGGCAGAAGCGTAGCAAGCAGATTTTTTTGGAGTCGACGTGCTTTCCAGGGAAGCTTTCGCAGAAAAGCCCCGCAGCCTGACACAGAACAATAAAACTACCTGAAGGTAGCGACAGTCACGGTTGGATCACACACGTTGCATGAACGCAGGTCAGCGCTCAAAAAAATACGTTTGCTCTTGGCCCCGGGTAGGGGCCCCGCAGTACCGAGACAAAAGCCGACAAAAACAACAACAGGCCCGTCTCCAATAATAAGAAAAGAGCAGGCAACAACGCTTATGAGGGGAGCTTCGGCTCCCCTCAGTGCTTCCTGCCCTCCTCCTCGCTTTTCTCCTCGCTCCCGCCCTCCACCTTGTCCACCAGCAGCGGCATCGTGCCCAGCACCAACAGCGCCAGCACCGTGCTGAGCAGCGCCGTGGCCTCGCGCCCCATGCCGGCGGCCGTGCCGATGGCCGCGGTCATCCACAGCCCGGCGGCGGTGGTCAGGCCCTTCACATGGCTGGTGTCCTGGCCGTGGCCCTTGAGGATGGTGCCTGCACCGAGAAAGCCGATACCCGCGACAATGCCCTGGATCACCCGGCTCAGCGCCTGTTCGTCGGCCCCGGCCATGCTCGGGGCCAGCACGAACAGCGCCGCGCCCAGGGATACCAGCATATGCGTGCGCACCCCGGCCGCCTTGCCTTTGCTTTCGCGTTCGAAGCCCAGCACCGCGCCCAGCAGCGCCGCCATCAGCAGGCGTACGAGGATGCGGGTGATCTCCTGTTCGTCTGTAATGTCGGCGAACTCAGACTGAATGGTCGAGAGGATCGTTTCCATCGGATGTACTCCTGCACTTGTCCCGCGACAAGGCCCTTACTGAAGCTGACCGCCCCCTCCCCCAGGAGTGCCACCGGGCATAAAGTTGCAGCATCCACGCCCGGCCTGTGGTCACACCCTGTAACCGCCCCAGGAGGACGCCACCATGCCCATCGAAGTCGACGAAACCACCCGCCACTGCACCTTGATCGGCGACCACATCCGCCTGGAAGGCACCGGCCCCGAGATCGAGATCGTCACCGACGAACAGCTGCGCATGTCGGTGGCCATCCTGGCCGGCGAACGCGTGCCCATCACCGAAGCCGAGGCCGACGCACTCACCGTCGCAGGTGCGGTGGATAGCCGCAGGCATCTGAAGGCCAGCGTCCCAGGCTCGGTAATCTAGGGCCCCGGGGCTTCAAAGGAGAATCTGATACGGTTTTTATCGCCATAGCTGAGTCTGTGCTGCAAACAGATCGGGGGCCATAGTGCCCGGGCCTGATCGAGGCCTGATGAGCGATGAACCATGAGTGACAGAATCCCCTTCCGAGTCATCGAGATTGCCCCCGCCGCCGTCAAAAAGAGCAAAAGCCAGCCGGACGGCGGCATCCACACCCGCAGCTTCAGCGGCTTCTACCGCAACCTGCGGATTACCTTTGCCGGTGCACTGTTCCTGCTGTTCTTCGGCACCGCCTGGCTGCAGTGGGACGACCGCCAAGCGGTGTTGTGGGACCTGGCCGACAGCAAGTTCCACATCTTTGGCGCGACGTTCTGGCCGCAGGATTTCATCCTGCTCTCGGCGCTGCTGATCATCTGCGCCTTCGGCCTGTTCGCCATCACCGTGTTCGCCGGCCGTGTGTGGTGTGGCTACAGCTGCCCCCAGAGCACCTGGACCTGGCTGTACATGTGGTGCGAAAAGGTCTGTGAAGGCGACCGCAACCAGCGCATCAAGCTGGCCGCCGCGCCCTGGGGTATCAACAAGCTCGCCCGGCGCAGCCTGAAGCACACATTGTGGCTGGCCATCGGCCTGCTCACCGGGCTGACCTTCGTCGGCTACTTCACCCCGATCCGCCCCCTGGCCGCCGAGCTGTTCAGCCTGCAGCTGAGCGGCGTGGCGCTGTTCTGGGTGCTGTTCTTCACCGGCGCCACCTACATCAATGCCGGCTGGCTGCGCGAGGCGGTGTGCATGCACATGTGCCCCTATGCGCGCTTCCAGGGCGTGATGTTCGACAAGGACACCCTGGCGGTGGCCTACGACCCAAGCCGCGGTGAAGCCCGTGGCCCGCGCAAGAAAGGCAGCATCCCCGGCGAGCAGGGCCTGGGCGACTGCATCGACTGCACCCTGTGCGTGCAGGTCTGCCCCACCGGCATCGATATCCGCGACGGCCTGCAGATGGGCTGCATCGGCTGCGCGGCGTGTATCGACGCCTGTGACGAGGTCATGGACAAGATGGGCTATGCCCGCGGCCTGATCGGCTACAAGTCCGAGCACAACCTGCAAGGTGGCACCACCCACTGGCTGCGCCCGCGCCTGCTGGGTTACGCCGCGGCGCTGGTGGTGATGATCGGCGCGCTGGTCATGGCCTTGCAACTGCGCCCCATGGTGTCGATGGACGTGATCAAGGACCGCGGCCTGTTCCGCGAGAACGCCCTGGGCCAGATCGAGAACATCTACCTGCTCAAGATCATCAACAAGACCAGCGAGCCGCAGCACTATCGCCTGCGCCTGGTCGACGCCGACGGTTTCGAGCTGCACGGGCGCACCGAGTTCAGCATCGCCGCCGGCGAGATGAGCGAGCTGCCCGTGTCGGTGGCGCTGCTGGCCGACCGCCCGAGCAGCAGCTCGCAGGAGCTGACCTTCGAGCTCCAGGACAGCGACCAGCCTGGGGTGCGCAGCATCGCCCACAGCCGCTTCGTCGCGCCGATGAACCGCTGATCCCTTACACTGCCCATGACCTTGCCCGTGCAGAACACCATGAAACGCTATGAACGCTTCGCCGACGACATTGCCGAACTGATCCGCACCGGGGTGCTTGGCCCCGGCCAGCGGGTGCCCTCGGTACGCTATGCCAGCCAGACCCACGGGGTCAGCCCGTCCACGGTATTCCAGGCCTACTACCTGCTGGAACGCCGCGGCCTGATCCGCGCCCGGCCGCGCTCGGGCTACTTCGTCAATGCCCACGCCCCGCGCCCGTTCAACGAACCACAGGTGCAGGCGCAGGCCACCGAGTCCACCGATGTGGACGTCAGCGGCCTGGTGTTCTCGATCCTCGACTCGATCAAGGACCCGCACACCGTGCCGTTCGGCTCGGCCTTCCCCAGCCCCACGCTGTTCCCCCTGCAACGCCTGTCCCGCTCCCTGGCCAGCGCCAGCCGGGCCATGGACCCGCGCATGGTGGTCACCGACCTGTCGCCGGGCAACCCGCAACTGCGCCGGCAGATCGCCCTGCGCTACATGGTCGGCGGGCTGATGCTGCCGATGGAGGAGCTGCTGATCACCAACGGCGCGCTGGAGGCTCTCAACCTGTGCCTGCAGGCCGTGACCCAGCCGGGCGACCTGGTGGCCATCGAGGCACCGGCTTTCTATGCCTGCCTGCAGGTGCTCGAACGCCTCAAGCTCAAGGCCGTGGAAATCCCGGTACACCCGCGCGAAGGCATGGACCTGGCGGTGCTGGCACAAACCCTGGACAAGCACCCGGTGAAAGCCGTGTGGTGCATGACCAACTTCCAGAACCCGGTGGGCGCGAGCATGCCCGAGGCGAAGAAGCAGGAGCTGGTCGAACTGCTGCGCCGCCACCAGGTGCCGCTGATCGAAGACGACGTCTACGCCGAGCTGTACTACGCACAGCAGGCGCCCAAGCCGGCCAAGGCCTTCGACACCGAGGGCCTGGTGATGCACTGCGGCTCGTTCGCCAAGAGCCTGGCCCCGGGCTACCGCATCGGCTGGGTAGCCGCCGGGCGCTTCGCGCAGAAGATCGAGCGGCTCAAGCTGATGACCTCGCTGTGCGCCTCGATGCCGGCCCAGGCGGCGATCGCCGATTACCTGCAGCACGGCGGCTACGACCGCCACCTGCGCAAGTTGCGTTACGCCCTGGAAGGCCAGCAGGTCAACATGCTGGCGGCCATCGCCCGGCACTTCCCGGCCCAGACCCAGGTCAGCCACCCCTCCGGCGGCTACTTCCTGTGGCTGGAGCTGCCCGAGCAGATGGACGCGCTCAAGTTGTTCCACATGGCGCTGGCGCAAGGCATCAGCATTGCCCCGGGGCCGATCTTCTCGCCGACCCGACGCTTTGGTAACTGCATCCGCCTCAATTACGGCAGCCCCTGGGGCGACGGCGCCGAACAGGCCATGGAGACCCTCGGGCGCATCGTGCGCTCGTTCTAGCGGCGCGCGGGCCGGCAGGCTACAGTGGCGCCAGGCCCGACGCTGGACACCTGCATGCCCGACCGCAATCTGCCCGCCCTGCAGCGAGAGCTGCAGGCGCTGCGCCAACGCAACGCCGAACTCGAGGCGCGCTTCGAGCAGCAGGCGCACGCCGATGGCGATCTGTACCGCTTCCTGTTCGACACCATGGACGAAGGCTTCTGCGTCATCGAGTTCTTCGATGGCCCGCACGGCCCGCTCAGCGACTACGTGCATGTCCTCGCCAACGCTGCCTACGCCCGCCATGCCGGCATCCCCAACGTGGTCGGGCAGACGCTGAGGGAACTGGTACCGGACGAAGCCGATGACTGGGTCGCCCGCTACGGCGAGGTGCTGCGCACCGGCCAGCCGTTGCAGTTCGAGCAGGAACTGGTGGCCACCGGGCATGTGCTGTCGGTGACCACCTTCCGCATAGAGCCTGCCGAGAAACGCCAGGTAGCGGTGCTGTTCAAGGACGTGACCATGCGCCATCGCGCCGAGGATGCCCTGCAACAGCTCAATGACCAGCTCGAACAACGGGTCAGCGCGGCCCTGGCCGAACGCGGGCTGTTCGCCGGGCTGGTCGAGCGCAGCGTGGCCAACGTGCATGTACTTGATACCGACCTGCGCTGGCTGGCCATCAACCAGCAGGCCCAGCGGGATTTTCAACGCCTGTTCGGCAGGAGGCCGCAGGTGGGTGACAGCCTGGCGGAGTTGATGCGCGAACGCCCCGATAGCCTGGCCGAAAGCCTGCGCCTGTGGCAACGCGCCCTGGCCGGAGAAACCTACGTGCAGACCGCCGCCTTTCCTGACGGCGCGAAGACGAGCTACTTCGAGCTGCGTTTCAGCCCAATGCGCGCCCCCTCGGGCGACATCATCGGTGCCAACCTGTTCGCCTATAACATCACTGAGCGGGTATCCGAACAGCAGCAACTGCTCAAGGCCGAGGAGGCCCTGCGCCAGGCACAGAAAATGGAAGCAGTGGGCCAGCTCACCGGCGGTATCGCCCACGACTTCAACAACCTGCTGGGCGGCATCCTCGGCGCCCAGGAGCTGGTGCGCCAGCGCCTGGAACAATCGCGTCTGGATGAAATCCCCGGCCTGCTCGACACCGCCAGCAATTCGGCCCGCAGCGCCGCAGCGCTGGTCCATCGCCTGCTGGCGTTCTCGCGGCGCCAGACCCTGTTGCCCCAGGCGACGGCGGTGGGTGGCCTGGTGCAGACGATGGAAGAACTGATCCGCCGTAGCGTCGGCCCGGCCATTCAGCTCAGTGTCCACTGTGCCGATGACCTGTGGCCCACCTTCATCGACCCGCCGCAGCTGGAGAGCGCCCTGCTCAACCTGTGCATCAACGCCCGCGACGCCCTGCCCGCCGGCGGCCTGATCGACATCCAATGTGCCAACCAGCTGGTTGACGAGGAACGTGCCGCGCTGCTCGACCTGCCCGCTGGCGATTACCTGTGCCTGAGCGTGCGCGACAACGGTCGCGGCATGCCCCTGGAAGTGGCGGAGCGCGCCATCGATCCGTTCTTTACCACCAAGCCTCTGGGCCAGGGCACCGGGCTCGGGTTGTCCATGGCTTACGGTTTCGTGCGCCAGTCTGGTGGCCAACTGCTGATCCACTCGACCTTGGGTGCAGGCACGCTGGTCGAGCTTTTCCTGCCGCGGCATTTCACAGCACCCTTGGTAGGCGAGCAGCGGGTGAGGATCGCCGATCAGGTTCGTCAGCAGGGAGCACAGATTCTATTGGTAGAGGACCAGACGGCCTTGCGCCTGGTGATCAGCGAAGTGCTCGAAGAGTTCGGCCATCAGGTGCACAGCGTGGAGAACGGCGCGCAAGCCCTCGAGGCCATGGCGCGCGGGGTCTTGCCGGACTTGCTGATCAGCGACATCGGCCTGCCCGGAAGTCTCAACGGTCGGCAGGTGGCCGAGGCGTGCCGTGCCCGGCATGCGGATCTGCCGGTTATGTTCATCACCGGTTACGACGAAAGCGCGGCGCTCAGCGACGGCGTGCTGCCGCCGCGTACGGCGGTGTTGCTCAAGCCGTTCGAACTCGGCGACATCGCCGACAAAGTGGCCGAACTGCTCACGCTCGGCGGGCTCAGCGCCCACCGCCCAGGTCGATGAAGCTGCCGGTGGAGTAGGACGCCTTGTCCGACAGCAACCACAGGATCGCCTCGGCAACTTCCTCAGGACGACCGCCACGCCCCATCGGCAGGCCGGGCTCGAGCTTGGCGACCCGGTCCGGGTCACCGCTCAGGGCGTGGAAACCGGTGTGGATGTAGCCGGGGCGCACGCCGTTGACCCGCACCCCCTCACCGGCCACTTCCTTGGCCAGGCCGACCGTGAAGGTGTCCAGCGCGCCCTTGGACGCGGCGTAGTCGACGTATTCGTTGGGCGAGCCCAGGCGCGCGGCCACCGACGACACATTGACGATCGCCCCGCCCTGCCCGCCGTGGCGGCGCGACATGCGCAGCAGCGCGTGCTTGGCGCACAGCATCGGCCCGACCACGTTGGTTTTCATCATCTTGAGCAGGCGGAATTCGGACATCTCCTCAACCCGACTCTGCTGGCCGATGGTGCCGGCGTTGTTGACCAGTGCGGTGACCGGGCCGAGTTCATGGTCGACGCGCAGGAACAGCTGCGCCACTTCGTCCTCGACACTGGCATCGGCGCGCACCGCAATGGCGCTGGCGCCTACCTCGCGAACTTGCGCCAGCACTGTTTCGGCGGCCTGGTCGTCGGCGTGGTAGTTGATGCAAATGCGGTAACCCTGCTGCGCCGCCAGCAACGCGGTGGCGGCGCCGATGCCCCGGCTGGCGCCGGTGATAACGATGACCTTGTCCATGAATCGGTCCGGATGACTGGAAAAGGCCTACGAGATTAGGGGAAAAGCGTTGAGCGGAGCAATGGTGATGGCGTAGGGGCGGCCAGGTGCATGGCGATGGATTTGCAGCGCCTATGAGATCGAGCGCCGCCCGCGCGGCGCATCGCTGGCAAGCCAGCTCCCACATCTGTTTCGGGCCAGTTACTCCTGCAAGGCCATCACTGTCCGCCTTGTTGGTACGACGCGGTATTGAAGTGGGCACTACTGGCGCCTCGCCCATCTTGAGACATGCGCCAAGGCGGGCAACGGTACCTTCACAGGCATAATTGGCCCGAAGCAGATGTGGGAGCTGGCTTGCCAGCGATGCGCCGCGCGGGCGGCGCTCGATCTTGAGGGCAACACAAAACCCCCGCCATGCACCCAATGCCCATTCACCAGACCAGCTTTTTCAAAGCCCCCCTCGTTACCCCGCACATTTGCTTGTATGGTGTTGTCCAAGAAGGATGTTTTACCCGCACAGGAACGACTTAGATGCCCCAACGCAATGTCATCAACGCCTCCGTCAGCCCCAAAGGCAGCCTGGAGACCCTGTCGCAACGTGAAGTCCAGCAACTGAGCGAAGTCGGTACCGGCAGCCTCTACACCCTGTTCCGCCAGTGCGCCCTGGCAATCCTCAATACCGGCGCCCATGTCGACAATGCCAAGACCATCCTCGAGGCCTACAAGGACTTCGAGGTGCGCATTCATCAACAGGACCGCGGCGTGCGCCTCGAGCTGCTCAACGCCCCGGCCGATGCCTTCGTCGATGGCGAGATGATCGCCAGCACCCGTGAAATGCTGTTCAGCGCCCTGCGCGACATCGTCTACACCGAAAGCGAGCTGGCCAGCCAGCGCATCGACCTGGAGAGCTCGCAAGGCCTCACCGACTACGTCTTCCACCTGCTGCGCAACGCGCGCACCCTGCGCCCGGGCGTCGAGCCGAAAATGGTCGTGTGCTGGGGCGGCCACTCGATCAGCAGCGAGGAATACCAGTACACCAAGAAGGTCGGCCACGAGCTGGGCCTGCGCAAGCTGGACGTCTGCACCGGCTGCGGCCCGGGGGTGATGAAAGGCCCGATGAAGGGCGCCACCATCGCCCACGCCAAGCAGCGCATGCACGGCAGCCGTTACCTGGGCCTGACCGAACCGGGCATCATCGCCGCCGAGGCGCCCAACCCGATCGTCAACGAGCTGGTGATCCTGCCGGACATCGAGAAGCGTCTTGAAGCCTTCGTCCGCGTCGGCCACGGCATCATCATCTTCCCCGGCGGCGCCGGCACCGCCGAGGAGTTCCTCTACCTGCTCGGCATCCTCATGCACCCGGACAACCATGAGCTGCCCTTCCCGGTCATCCTCACCGGGCCGCGCAGCGCCGAGGCGTTCCTGCTGCAACTGCACGCCTTCGTCGGCGCCACCCTTGGCGAAGCCGCGCAACGCCACTACCAGATCATCATCGACGACCCGGCCGAGGTGGCCCGGCAGATGGTCGAAGGGCTCAAGGCGGTCAAGCAGTTCCGTCGCGAGCGCAACGATGCGTTCCACTTCAACTGGCTGCTGAAGATCGCCGAAGGCTTCCAGCACCCGTTCGACCCCACCCATGAAAACATGGCCAACCTGGCCCTGCGCCGCGACCTGCCGCCCCATGAGCTGGCCGCCAACCTGCGCCGGGCCTTCTCCGGCATCGTCGCCGGCAACGTCAAGGACAAAGGCATCCGCCTGATCGAAGAACACGGGCCGTACCAGATCCGCGGCGACGCGGCGATCCTCGACCCGCTGGGCCGCCTGCTGCAGGCGTTCGTCGACCAGCACCGGATGAAACTGCCGGGCGGCGCGGCCTATGTGCCGTGCTACCAGGTGGTGAGCTGAACAACCCCGGGGCCGCGCAAGCGGCCCCGGCTGCATTCAGGCCAGGTTCCCTGGCGCAGATGAATTTTTCTTAAATCGCCGTTTGTCTATTCTTTGGCACAATCAGTCATCCCCTTTGCGCCCAGGAACCCGCATGCCACGCGTACTGACCATTGAAGACGACGCCGTCACCGGCCAGGAAATCGTCGCCGAACTCTCCAGCCACGGCCTTGACGTGGACTGGGCCGACAATGGCCGCGAGGGCCTGGCCAAAGCCATTGCCGGCGGCTACGACCTGATCACCCTGGACCGCATGCTGCCGGAGGTGGACGGCCTGACTATCGTCACCACCCTGCGCAACCTGAAGATCGCCACCCCCATCCTGATGATCAGTGCCCTGTCCGACGTCGACGAGCGGGTGCGCGGCCTGCGGGCCGGCGGCGACGACTACCTGACCAAACCCTTCGCCTCCGACGAGATGGCCGCCCGGGTCGAAGTACTGCTGCGCCGCAACAGCACGCCCATGACCCAGACCCGCCTGACGGTGGCCGACCTGGAGCTGGACCTGATCAGCCACGAAGCCCGCCGCGGCGAGCAGGCGCTGAACCTGCTGCCCACCGAATACAAGCTGCTGGAATACCTGATGCGCCACGCCGGCCAGGTGATCACCCGGATGATGATCTTCGAGGAAGTCTGGGGTTACCACTTCGACCCGGGGACCAACCTGATCGACGTGCACATCGGCCGCCTGCGCAAGAAGATCGACTCCCCCGGCCAGACCCCGCTGATCCGTACCGTGCGGGGCTCCGGCTATGCCATTGCCGAACCCGTCTAAGGGCTGGAGCTCGTCGACCAGCCGCCTGCTGGCGCTGTACAGCTTCCTCTTCGTGGCCTGGAGCAGCATCCTCATGGGGGTGCTGTACTTCGAGGTCTCCAGCTACCTGAACAAACTCACCCGCCACTCGATGATGCAGCGCCAGCACCTGTTCGCCCACATGAGCGGCAAGCAGCTGGACGACGCGCTGATCGCAAGCCAGGCCTTCGAGGAACGCAGCTTCGACGCCTACGGCCTGTTCGACCCGCAACTCAACCCGATTGGTGGGCGCATCCGCAGCATCCCGCCGGAGCTGGGCCTGGACGGCAAGATCCATGAGCTCAAGCGCTGCCTCGACGCCGACGACCCGCACCTGCCGCGCGACAGCTGCGACGCCGTGGCGATTCGGGTGCAAGACGGCCGCTGGCTGGTGCTGGTGCGCGACAACGGCTCGCTGTTCGTGGTCACCCGGATCATCCTGCATGCGCTGCTGTGGGGCATCTCGCTGACCCTGATCCCGGGCTTTGCCGGCTGGTACCTGCTGCGCCGCCGCCCGCTCAAGCGTATCCGCGCGATCCAGGCCCAAGCCGACCTGATCGTGGCCGGCGACCTGACCCACCGCCTGCCCCTGTCAGCCCGGCGCGACGAACTGGACATGCTGGCCGCCATCGTCAACGCCATGCTCGACCGCATCGAGCGCTTGATGCATGAAGTGAAAGGCGTATGCGACAACATCGCCCACGACCTGCGCACCCCGTTGACGCGCCTGCGCGCCCAGCTCTATCGCATCCGCCAGCAGAGCGGCGCTGGCTCGCCCGAGGGGGAAGCGCTGGACCAGGCGATCGGTGAGACCGACACCCTGATGGCGCGCTTTCGCGGCTTGCTGCGCATCAGCGAACTGGAAGACCGCCAGCGCCGCGCCGGCTTCGTCCAGCTCGACCCGCACGCGCTGCTGGTGGAACTGCACGATTTCTATCTACCGCTGGCCGAAGACGGCGGCATTCGCCTGAGCCTTGAGCAACCCGCGCAGCTGGCCGCGCTGCATGGCGACCGCGAATTGCTGTTCGAGGCCCTGGCCAACCTGGTGGGCAATGCCATCAAGTTCACCCCTGAAAGCGGCGCGGTGCGCATAGCTGCGAGCCAGGATGAACAGGGTGTGCATATCGCCGTCGAGGACAGTGGCCCCGGCATCCCTGCGGATGAGCGCGAGGCTGTGCTCAAACGCTTCTACCGCAGCGAGGAAGGCCACCGCCACGCGGGCTTCGGCCTGGGGCTGTCGATTGTCGCGGCGATCGTCGATCTGCATGGGTTTGGGTTGCAGGTGGATGCCAGTCCCTTGGGCGGTGCCAGGTTGGTGCTGCATTGCCCATTGGCGGGGCCTGCAAAATAGCGCCGCTGCTCAGCGTGATCTGACTTTTGACTTAAGCCCGGGTCGAGATCGGGTTCAGGCTCTCGGGATTTCCTGGAGAGCCTAGAACTCCACCTTGCCCCGACCCGCCTTGACAGTACTGCGCCTGGCCTTTCCTTCGAGGCGGCGGGTCTTCGAGCCGAGGGTCGGCTTGGTGGGGCGGCGCTTCTTCTCGGTCTTGCCGGCAGCGATGATCAACTCGGCAAGGCGCGTCAGTGCGTCAGCACGGTTCTGCTCCTGGGTGCGGTACTGTTGGGCCTTGATGATCAACACGCCGTCGCCGGTGATGCGGCTGTCACGCAGCGCCAGCAGCCGCTCCTTGTAAAACTCGGGCAACGACGAGGCGGGAATATCGAAGCGCAGGTGCACGGCGCTGGACACCTTGTTGACATTCTGCCCACCTGCGCCTTGCGCGCGGATGTATGTCAGTTCGATCTCGGCATCTGGCAGATGCACGTTATTGGAGATGGTCAGCATGGCATGGCCCTTGTGATTGCCCGCCATTATCACAGCCTTTGCCGCTCGCCCACAGGACAAAACACGTTTGACCTCGACCGCCCTGCTCCGCCATTGCCAATTCTGGACCTGGAGCGTAATCCATAGGCTCGCCTGGCACTTCGCCCATCAAGCAGCCCGCCGCACCCACCGAAACACCTGCCCTACCAGCAACAGGTTCACTAGCGCCAGGGCGATCAGACTGTACAGCACCCCATACGCCCCCAGGTGCTCGAACAGGTACCCACCCACCAACGGCGTCAACGCCTGGCCAATCAGCGCCGGCCGCGACATGCGCCCCATCAGCAGCACATATTGCGCAGGCGGCAGCATGGCCAACGGCAACAACCCCCGCACGATGGCGCGCAGGCCATTGCCGCAGCCGAAGATCAACAACCCGATCGCCGTCGCCGCCGGGGCCAGCGTCACCAGCAGCAACCCCACCAGTACCAGGCCGGTCCACGCCAGCGCGGTCCACACCGGGTGCCGCCGGCCCACCAGGATCTGCAGCAGCCGTGACGCCACCTGACTCGGCCCGAGCATCGCCGCCAGGCCGATGGCTGCTGCCAGCGAATGCCCCATGCCCTGGAGCACCGAAACCAACTGCACGGCAATCGCCGTCATGATGATCGCGCCGATGGCGAAGATCGTCGTCAGCAGCAAGTACAAGCGCCGGTCGATGCCCTCGCCCGCCTCGCCGGCCTGGGCCTTGCGCTCAACCAACTGGCCGCCGGGGGGCAGCACCTTCCAGTACAGCGGCGCCACCACCAGCAACAGCACCACGGCATACAGCGCACATGCCTGGCGCCAACCCAGCTGTTCGATCATCAGCGCCACGGTGGGCCAGGACAGCGTCGAGGCAAAGCCTGCGATCAGCGTCACCCCAGTGATCGCCCGGCCCGCGCCCTCGGCATACAGCGCCCCAAGGGTGGCGAACAGCGCCTCGTACAAACCCATGGCCATACCCACGCCGATCACTGCCCAGGCCAGCAAAAACACCCCCAGGTTGGGGCTGACGGCCATCAGCAGCAGCCCAAGCGCCACCACCGCGCCGCTGGCAGCCAACTGCGGGCGCCCGCCGTAACGGGCGATCAGGCGGCTGGAGAGCGGCGCCAACAGTGCCGAAACCAGCAGGCTCAGCGACAGCGCGCCATACACCCATTGGCTGGGCCAGCCGGTATCGCGGCTGATCGGCGCGGCCATCACCGCTATCAGGAAGAACGAGCCGCCCCAGACCAGGATTTGCAGGACACCGAGCCAGACGATGGCGAGGTTGGACGGGGATTTGACGGTGGAATTCACGGTGTTGCCTGTGTTGAAACAGTGATGTTTGGCGCCCATCGCGGGCTATGGGAGTGGTATGCACCGCTGTGGGGCTGGCGCTGGCAACGCATTCTAAATGTATTTGCCTCGCAGTCGGGCAATCGCTTCGAATGGCCTTGGCTTCACCTCGGTAGCCACAAAGGATACTGCTCGAAGTCGTACTTGCGCTGGCTCCAGTCCGGCATCTTGTGCAGCCGGATCGGGCTCTTGCACAATGTCAGGGCGACCGGGATGAAGCTAAGTGGCTAGGGTCGCGCGACCTGATAAGCAGGGTCACTCAAGCCATTTAGCAGCCGTTTCCAGAAGCTCTTGTAGATTTAGTGAGCCGCCATATGCTTGAAATGCTGTGTCGTCTGCGTTGATTATTATCCAGTCCGTGTCGCTTCTTTCAATATTGATATTTAGGTTGCTTTTGCTATTTGCGCCAGTGATTTTAATTTTCCAGCCTGGGTTGTCAATGTTGGAGATCTCAATGCCGAATGAATGTTCCCAAACATCATTGCATTGACTGCTGTACCAGCTTTGTAGTTTTTCGATCAGGTTTTCCAACCGCAAAATCCTTGCCGTCATGAGAGTTCTCTGAAGCAGCCGAAACTTGCCGGCGGCATCAGTCTTTAAACCACACCTCGGATGCAATGACATATTGTGGGGTCACGCGCCCAGATAGACCACTCAGAGCTATCGGCCGCCTCGATAAATATTTCGACATTACTGAGATTTTTAGCTTCTATTTCTTCGCGACAGAGGATTGCTCCAGCTTTTGCTGCAGTCAGTTGCAGGTCTATTGTCTGCTCCAATGAACGTGCAAAAAATCTCAGCTCAGGCCATGTCATGGAAATTCCATTACTCGAAGATCGGATGTTCTCTTCAAAATAGTCCATTGAGTTTCCTGATGGAGGGCAACCCATCCCGTAAAAATCGAATATATACCAACTCCATGAATTATCAGGGATGAACCCTAGCACATCTTCAAGTGAAATCTTCGAGCCACTCGGACTATACATAGGAAATGAGAGCATTTGCATCATGGCATCTCCATAGGGATTGCGGTGCCGTGCTGCCGTGTTCCCCCTGTAGGGTTCGGGAGCCAGTTATGCTGATGTGGGCACGGGTGGTTTTGAGGACGGCCATGATCAGTAAAATCAATGTCACGGATGGGAACAAGGTTTCCGTTCTCATATCCCCATTCACGGGCCTGATTATAAGCACCTCTGCGTCCATCTCTCCTACCCAACTGCGTGTGTGGTGCATCTACATCGGGCTAGGGGGGGGGGGATTTATTTTCTCTACATGAGGCCATTAAAAAAATAAAGCCATTCCCCGCCACTCAATTATTTATATGGCATATGCGCAGAAGCTCCTCAATGTCGTCGTCATTGTGTGAGTAATAGTGCTTTCCAAGTAGCTCAATCTCCATCTCCTCTATTGAAGATAAATAGTTCTGAATTCTCCAGGCATCAAACTTTCTTGGGCTTTTCTCCATGTCGTCATGGGCGTCTATTAGTTCGCCAGTAGCGCACTTTGTAAAGCATACTCCTGCTCCGTGCTTTTTGAACCCCCAAGACTCCTGATTAATTTTTATAACCCCATGTTTTGGCCAGTTTTTTTCATTCTTTGTCAGTGTCAGGTAGGCGTATACTAATTGCTGCTGAATGTCCGAAAAATCTTTCGTTATCTCAATGAATTCTTTTTCTGTAATTTTTTTCATGAACACCTCGATTCATACATGTCACTCTCAAGTTTCTTTGCGGTTCCCGGATCAACTTCATACACTATAACTGGAGCCTTGGGTATACCCGCTTTGCTCGCAGCCTGAGCTCTATGATGCCCATCGATTATTATTATCTGGCCATTGACCTCTGCTACATCCACCGGGTGATCATGATCGTAGCCGCTCCTTCGCATCTTTGAAGCAAGTTTGTCAACTTTATTTCGCGACATTTCTGCGCGAGTCTGCCTGGACCTTAGGTTTCTTGGGTCAATTTCTTTCGGTTTGTCGGGGCAGATCTCACAGCTGCATACTGTGTCACCCATTTTTTTAGATAGACCTAGCGGGTCGATCCAGGAAATAGGATTGGGGGAGTAGACAAATAAATTTAAGCCGCCAGAATATTTTATAAGGTCGCTGCTTATAAACCTGCCAAATTGGAAGTCAAAATATCGATAGCGATTGTAGTGCAGCCCCGTCTCATGGTCGTGGTACTGCCCCTGGAAACGCAGCGGGTTTCCCAGGCCATGCTGTTTGGCCCACGCCGAGCGCTCTTCACGGACTTCGCCCCAAGCTTTGTACTGCCCCGCCCATGCAATGCGGCCCTGCTCATCGGTGAGCTCCATCGGCGTGCCGAGGTGGTCGCAGTGGTACCAGGCGATCGCCTCGAACGCCTGTGGTTTCACCTCGGTATGCCACAACGGATCCTGATCGAAGTCATACTCGCGCTGACTCCAGTTCGGTTGCTTGTGCAGGCGGATCGGGCTCTTGCGCAGGGCCTGAGCCACCGGCACGAAGCTGCCCGGTTCGTACAGGTGATGCAGGGTGCGGCCAGTGTCGCCTTCGTCGCGTGGCGGTGAGCTCTCCTAGGCCAGGGTGTCGTGATCGGCAGGAAGAACTGGTTGTTCAGCGATACATCGAAAGACGCGGTAGCCAGCGCACAACTGTACAGCCCGGTTGAAACCGCCAAATCCAACGGCCAGGAGCCCTTTGCGTGGCGGCGCCACGCACTGGAACAGCTACCATTTGCTTCGACGGCTGGTGACTACGAAGCATTGTTGCAGTGGAACTGTGAGCCGGTAATGCCACGGTAAACTGAGACTTCACATTGCGGTAGGTGGGGTTCATGGGTCGCATACAGTTGTCCTGCCTCCGCTGACAATAGAAATATTTCTCCACAGTCAACCAACAGGGTCTCTCGGAGCTAACTCATAGCTGATGGAAAATGCACCGTTGATGTTTGACTCAGGCTCTCTATCTGTCAGTGCCAAGAATAGATCATATGCATAGCCACTTTTGTCGTGAATCTCATCAAGCGGAATTTCATGTGGGATAACGCTCTCCCAATACTCTTCGCACTTATTTAGAGTGCACAAATATTCCAACGCGTCAACTATAGAGGCTTTCGTGACGCTTCCGTAGCTATCGAACCGAACTCTCATCTCGGAAAAAAGAGCCTGCCTGTCTTCTTTATCGTTTATGTCAAACTCGGCAATTTCATCGTCGGTCATTGACAGCAGGTAATAGTAGAGCTTGTGCAGAGAGCGCAGATAAATTGTTTTGTTCATAGGTTAGGATACGCCGTGACAATGTTATTATTTCGGCGAATAATTACTGCCTTGGAAGTTGTCTGCAAGTCGCCACCTCCAGCTTTGTATCCTTCGCCGATGTTCCTGCTCATCTCAATTTCCGCAATATTTTCTCCACGTGCGTTCATAGCTGCTTTCCCTCCGTTGTGCAGGCGATGGATCAGGTTGCCGCGTTCGTCGTATTTGTAGTGGGTCCCGGCTTACTCGCGCAGCAGGTTGTCCATCAGCTTGTTACGGCGTGGATCGGCTTCCAGCGGGCGATTCAGCTCCTGAGTCTTCTGGTCCAGCAGGTTACCGGCCGGGTCGAAGGCAAAGGTTTCCGCGCCCAGGCGGCTGGTGGCCTTGAGCAGGCGGCCCACCGGGTCGTACTGGTATTCCAGTTGGCCACGGCGGCGGTCGTGGATACCGGTCAGCTGGCCGGCCACGTCGTAGCGGTACTGACGCTTGAGCAACGTGGACTGGCCGTCATGGCTGCCCAGCAGCTGTTCCTGCAAACGCCCGGCCGGGTCCCAAGCCTGGGTCTGCATCAGCTTGTTGCCCTGATGCCGCACCACCTCGCGGTGCAGATCATCGCGCTCGTAGGCCAGCATCTCGTGCTGGTCGAGGGTCATGCCAAGCAGGTGGCCGCTGCCGTAAGTCAGCCAGCTGACCTTGTGGCCGTCCGGGCGAATCGTCGCGGTGCGCTGGTTGAGGGCATCGTATTGGTGCTGCCACACCGCAACCATCGGCGTGCCGGTGGCCATACAACCTTGCAAAGGCCATTTAGACCAACTACTACCACTGAGGAATATCGGAAACCGCCTTCAACCTAACGACCGGACTCCTATCAGAGATTCTTATCAATGTGTTAATGAGAAAATCGATATCATCAGCAAATGCGGTGAACGCACCCCACCCGTACTCGCCCGCTATATTCGCGACACATACAAACTCACAGCTACCAATAAAATCTTCGTAAAGATTACGACCTATACAAGAACTTGAATCCTCCAAAAACACAGACAAATTTGTCGCACTTGGCGCCTCGATATCTTTGTACTTTGCAAGAAAATTGTATCTCTTCAGAGCCACCAGGTATTCATTATGCTCATCTACAATCGCCTTGAACCTACCACCTCGATCCTTGAAGATAAACATAGGCATACCACCACCATGATACTCTCCAGGCAAGTACAACCTCCCTGATTGATCAGCACAATAACAAATATCAATAAAGCTCCGCAGCACATCTTTAGATTCAGCGCAAGAATCAAACCCAATCTCGGCACTTCCATTCATCGCAGTCACCAAAGCAAAAGAATCTCGATCATTCGCAGGGATTGACTGTATACGCTCGCTGGCAAGCCTCTTGAATTCAGCAAATTGCGCCATACAATATACTATTTTGAACATTTTATTTATCTCGGATATGTAACGATAATTGACACACCCTTTTTATTGGTAGCATGAACGTGCGGATCACTGTGGTGATCGGGATGTCCGCCCCCACCATGTGAGGGTGCCCATCAAGATGGTCAAACACTTCAGAGCTGTCATACCGACTTCTTCTACCCAAAGTACTTATGCCTTTAGCAAGTAAGCATGAGCATTGTTTCCCTCGTCTCCCCGAATTTAGTTCCGAAGACAATATCTCTTCCCCTCCCTTCCGAACTCTCGGCACCTGAGCGTGTTGCTGGGCTACTCGCATCGCCTCTCGTCGACTTTTTGCAGCAATGACCTTAGCTAAACCCAGCGGGTCAATCCAATCGATAGGATTCGGTACGTATGTAGCTAAATTCAGACCACCCGCGTAGCTTATTGGATCTTGGCCAACAAATCGCCCAACCGCCGGGTCATAGTACCGATACCGGTTGTAATGCAGCCCGGTCTCATGGTCATGGTATTGCCCTTGGAAGCGAATCGGGTTGCCTAGACCGTGCTGTTTGGCCCACAGCGAGCGCTCTTCGCGCACCTCACCCCAGGCCTTGTACTGACCGGCCCAAGCGACATTGCCTTGCTCATCGGTCAGTTCCATCGGCGTACCGAGGTGATCGCAGTGGTACCAGGCAATGGCCTCGAACGCCTGTGGTTTCACCTCGGTATGCCACAACGGATCCCGATCGAAGTCATACTCGCGCTGACTCCAGTTCGGTTGCTTGTGCAGGCGGATCGGGCTCTTGCGCAGGGCCTGAGCCACCGGCACGAAGCTGCCCGGTTCGTACAGGTAATGCACCGTACGCCCGGTATCGCCTTCATCGAGAGGCGGTGAGCTTTCCCAGGCCAGCGTGTCGCCATCCCAACCGAACAGGGTGAAACCGCAACCGAGGTCGCGTTGACGCTTGGCCCGCTGCAGCTGGTTCCAGCCGGTGCCCGCTTCAGGGCGATCCCAGAAGTGCGCCACTGAATGTTTGTGCAGACGTCGACCCAGGGCGTCGTAGCTGTAGTCGACCTTGAGCTTGTCGTCGTTGTAACTGGCCAGCCGGTCGAACAGGTCCCAGGTGAAGTGGGCATGGGAACCGTTGTGCAGGCGGTGGATCAGGTTGCCGCGTTCGTCGTATTTGTAGTGGGTACCGGCATACTCGCGCAGCAGGTTGTCCATCAGCTTGTTACAGCGTGGATCGGCCTCCAGCGGGCGATTCAGTTCCTGAGTCTTCT
>NZ_JBOBDM010000054.1:0-42025 GCF_050586605.1 Pseudomonas sp. ES1
GCCGGCGAGGCCTTCACCCCCTGACTTGCGCAGCGGATCTTCCAAAAAGTGCCGGTCGGCTCCCACAGGTTCACCGCTAGCCCGCAAGCAGCGGTGTTCCTGTGGGAGCGGCTTTAGCCGCGAAAAGGCCGGCGAAGCCTTCACCCCCTGACTTGCGCAGCGGATCTTCCCAAAAGTGCCGGTCGGCCCCACAGGTTCACCGCTAGCCCGCAAGCAGCGGTGTTCCTGTGGGAGCGGCTTTAGCCGCGAAGAGGCCGGCGAGGCCTTCACCCCCTTATTTGCGCAGCGGGTCTTCCCAAAAGTGCCGGTCGGCCTCCTGCTGGATATCCGCCCGCGACAGCCCCAGGTCGTGCAGCGTCGCATCGCTCAGACGCGCCAGTTCGTCGCGCTGGCGGTGCAACTCGTACCAGCGCAGGAACAGCCCGCCGGCACCGTGCAGCAGATGGTTCAGGGCCGATACCGGCTGGTGAGCAACATTGAAATGACCTTTCATCTTGACGCCCTCCGTGTGGATGGCCTCAGTCTCTGCCCAGGCCTAAGATCAATCCAACGAATGTTTCTGATGCCATGCATCTCGGAGATTGATGCAATGTCCCAGTATCAGAGTCTCGATGCCGACGTGCTGCGTACCTTCGTCGCCATTGCCGAGCAAGGCGGCTTCACCCGCGCAGGTGAAGTGGTCAACCACACCCAGTCGGCGGTCAGCATGCAGATGAAGCGCCTGGAGGAAGACATCCTGCAGCGCCAGCTGTTCGAACGCGATGGCCGCCAGGTGCGCCTGACCGCCGAGGGTGAGGTGCTGCTGGGTTACGCCCGGCGCATCCTCAAGCTGCATGGCGAAGTGTTCAATACATTGCGCATGCCGCACATGGTCGGGGTGGTGCGCATCGGCACCCCGGACGACTATGCCATGCGCTACCTGCCCGGCATCCTTACCCGCTTCGCCCAGGCCTACCCGCTGATCCATGTCGAGGTGCACTGCGACTCGTCGAAACAGCTGATGCTGCGCCAGGACCTGGACCTGACCATCGTCACCCGTGAACCCGGCAATGAAATCGGCCAGCTGCTGCGCCAGGAACGGCTGGTGTGGGCGGCGGCCCGAGGCTACTGCCCGCAGGAACAGCGGCCGATGCCGCTGGCGCTGTTCAACACCGACTGTTTCTGCCGCGCCTGGACCTGCAATGCCCTGGAGCAACAGGGCATCGAATACCGCATCGCCTACACCAGCCCCAGCCTGGCGGCGATCTTCGCCATCGTCAGCGCCGGGCTGGCGGTGACCGCGCAACTGCACAGCCTGGTCGGCGGCGAGCTGCGCATCCTTGGCGAGGACGATGGCCTGCCGCAGCTGCACATGGCCAATGTGATGCTGCTGCGCAACGCGCAACAGCAGTCGCCGATCACCGATTGCATGGCCGAGTTCATCGTCGAAGGGTTCAAGTAGCACGTAGAAACCATCGCGGGGCAAGCCCGCCCCCACCCTGTGGGAGCGGGCTTGCCCCGCGATCAGACTAGAGCTCAAACCCGAGCATCACCGCACACACCACCAGGAACACACAGAACAACGCGCGCAGCACCTTCTCCGGCAACGCATGGGCCAGTTTCACCCCCCAACTGATGCTGAGCAGACCGCCCACCGCCAACGGGATACCGACGCTCCAGTCGACGCTCTGATGCACCCCATAGGTCAGCAAGGTCACCGTGGTACTCGGCGCCGCCAGCGCCAGCGACAAGCCCTGGGCCACCACCTGGGTGGTGCCGAACACGCTGGTCAATATCGGCGTGGCCACCACGGCCCCACCCACACCGAACAACCCGCCCATGGTCCCGGCGAAGCTGCCCAGCACACCCAGCCAAGGCCAGGGGTAACGCAATTCACTGCTCGGCGGCCTCACCCGCAGGAACATCCGCGCCACGTTCCACACCGCCAGCGCCACCAGGAAGCCGACGAAGCCCAGGCGCATCGACTGGGCATCGATGCCCACCGCCCAGATCGAGCCCAGCCAGGCGAAGAGGAAGCTGCACAGCGACAAAGGCACGGCATGGCGCAGCTCGATGCGGTTGCGCTGGTGGTAGCGCCACAGCGCCAGCAGCACGTTCGGCACCACCATCACCAGCGCGGTGCCCTGGGCCAGTTGCTGGTCAAGGCCGAACAGCACGCCCAGCGCAGGGATGGCGATCAGCCCGCCACCGATGCCGAACAACCCACCCATGGTGCCTAGCGCGGCGCCCAACACGATATACATCAACCACTCGATCATCAGCGCCTCATCCGCCTGCTCCTGAACAATGGCTGCATGCTACCCAGTCGCGGCTGGCGGGGAAACGCACAGCAGCGCACAATGGCTGTGCGCCTTACGCATAAGCAGACCCGCCATGAGCCCCGATATCCTCACCGAACAACTGAGCCTGTTCCTCGATGTACTGGAAACCGGCAGTTTTTCTGCCGCCGCCCGCCGCCACCCACTGACCCCCTCGGCCGTGGCGCGGCGCATCGATAACCTGGAAAGCGCCGTCGGCAGCCGCCTGTTCGCCCGCAGCACCCACGCCGTGCGCCCCACGCCCGCCGGTAACGCCTTCGCCGAACGGGCCCGGCGCATCATCGAAGAGTTGCGCCTGGCACGGGCCGAGGCGGTATCGCTGAGCAACGCCCCCGAGGGCTTGATTCGCATCGATGCCCCGGCGGCCTTCGGTCGCCGCCACCTGGCACCGGCCATTGCCGACTTCCTGGTGGCCTACCCCGGGCTGGACGTGCAGTTGCGCCTGATCGACAGCTTCGTCGACCTGCACGGCAGCCACCTGGGCGAAGTCGACCTGGTACTGCGCGCCGGCCCCCTGGCCGACACCCGCCTGGTGGCCACGCCCCTGGCCTACATGGTGCGTATCGCCTGCGCAAGCCCCGGCTACCTGGCCAGCCGTGGCATGCCCGCCTGCCCCAGCGAGCTGCCCGGGCATGACGGCCTCGACTGGGACGGCCTGGCGCCGCCGTTCGCCTGGCGCTTCACGGTCGATGGCCAGGCGCGCCTGTACCGGCCCACGCGCATGCGCATGACCGCCAACAATGCCGAAACCTTGCTGTTCGGCGCACTGGCCGGCCTGGGCATCGCCCACCTGCCCACCTGGCTGATCAGCGACTACCTGCTGCGCGGCGAACTGCTGCCGCTGTTCTGCGACAACGGCCTGCCCGCGCCGGAGAGCAGTGGCATCTATGCGCTGCGCCTGGAACATGAAACGAACTCTCGCAGCCGCTTGCTGCTCGAATTCCTCAAGAGCCGCTTCAGCCCGGTGCCCCCCTGGGACCTGGCCTTGCGCAGCGAGCTGCGCTGGCAATGAGCGCGCCAACCTTCAGCGTGCTAGATTTTCCCCTACACCGATTTCAAGGACCTGCATGAACGCCAACACCCAAGCCCCCTGCGACGAGCTGCTGCTGGACAACCAGGTCTGCTTTGCCCTGCATTCGACGTCGCTGCTGATGACCAAGGTCTACAAGCCCCTGCTACAGGCGCTGGGGCTGACCTACCCGCAGTACCTGGCCATGCTGGTGCTGTGGGAGCAGGACGGCCTGACCGTGGGCGAGATCAGCCAGCACCTGCTCACCGACCCCGGCTCGCTCACCCCGCTGCTCAAGCGCCTGGAAAGCGAGGGGCTGCTCAAGCGTACCCGCAGCCGCGAAGACGAACGGGTGGTGCTGGTGCAACTGACCGACAAGGGCCGCGCCCTGCAACAGCAAGCCCGGGACGTGCCGCACTGCATCCTCAAGGCCAGCGGCCGCACGGTCGAACAACTGGCCAAGCTGCAGGCAGAACTGATCGAACTGCGCGCGAACCTGCAAAAAAACCTCTGACGGCTATGCTGGGTGATGGCCGTTCGGACGAGTGGCCAAACATTTAACTTGCGCGCAAACTAATTGCGCGCTAAGTTTTATCCCGTACCCACCCAGCGCCCCTTCCATCAACGGGCGCACAGCATATGAACGAGGCTCAAGATGCAAAAGGTCACTCCGCTGTACATCGCAGAAGCCACTTCCACTGGCGGCCGCGACGGTAAATCCCGCTCCAGCGACGGCAAGCTGGAAGTCAAGCTGAGCACCCCTAAAGAGCTGGGCGGCGCTGGCGGTGACGGCACCAACCCCGAGCAGATGTTTGCCGCCGGCTACTCGGCCTGCTTCATCGGCGCCCTGAAGTTCGTCGCCGGCCAGGAGAAAAAGGCCCTGCCGGCCGATGCCTCGATCACCGCCAAGGTGGGTATCGGGCAGATTCCCGGTGGCTTCGGCCTGGACATCGACCTGCACATCAACCTGCCGGGCCTGGCCCAGGCCGATGCCGAAGGGCTGGTGGAGAAGGCGCACAAGGTCTGCCCTTACTCCAACGCTACCCGCGGCAATGTGGATGTGCGGTTGCATGTGACGGTCTGACACCCAGGCCGCTCCTGCAAGGGAACGCGCCATACCGCGATGTTTTTCAGGCACAAAAAAACCCGGCCGAGGCCGGGTTTTTCGTGCTCATCGCAAGAAGGATTACTTCTTGGAACGGCCCTTGAAGCTGTTGTCGCGAGTGTCGATGTCGATCCACTCGTCGATCTGGATGAAGTCGGCAACAGAGATCTCGGTGCCGTTCTTCAGCTTGGCAGGCTTCATGACCTTGCCCGAGGTGTCGCCACGTGCGGCGTTCTCGGTGTAGACAACCTGACGGCTGATGGTGGTCGGCAGTTCTACCGATACCAGGCGGCCTTCGAAGAACACGGCTTCGCAGATGTCTTCCATGCCTTCTTCGATGTACGGCAGAACGGCGTCGATGTCTTCGGCGTTCAGTTCGTACATGGTGTAGTCGGAAGTGTCCATGAAGGTGTACGAGTCACCGCTGATGAACGACAGGGTCGCTTCTTTGCGATCCAGGATCACGTCGTCCAGCTTGTCGTCCGCACCGTATACGGTTTCGGTCTTGTAGCCGGTCAGCAGGTTCTTCAGCTTGGTCTTCATGATCGCGCTGTTACGGCCCGACTTGGTGAACTCAGCTTTCTGAACCAGCCACGGGTCGTTATCGATCCGCAGTACGGTACCGGGTTTCAGCTCTTTACCAGTTTTCATTACGAAGTATCCGAATCTGGATGGATTTATAAAAATCGAGGCCGCGTATCATAGCGAATTTCGGTAAAACTGTACCAGCCTCGTGGCGAGGTCCGGCTGAGCGGCCTGCTCGGCGCGCCACTGGCGGGCATGCATGCACAGTTCTGCCCAGTGCGGCTGCAGACTTTGCCAGGCCTGCCCCATCGGCTGATCCATGTTCCAGGCGCGCCACATCGCGGTCAGCGCCAGGCCAGCGGCGTCCGACAGCCCGCGACGGTAAATGGCCAGGAAGGCTTCGAGTTTTTCCCAGTGGGCGTTCTCTTCCTGGATATAGATGTGCCACAGCATCGGCGCGCCGGCCCATTGCGCGCGCACGAACGAATCCTCGCCGCGCACGGCGTTGAAGTCGCAGCTCCACAGCAGCCTGTCGTAATCGTCCTGGCTGACGAACGGCAGCACCTGCACGGTCAAGGCGCCGCGCCGATGCAAGGCCCCCACGGGCAGCTCGGGCTCGCCCAGCCAGCGGCCCAGGTCACCCAGGATGCGCCCTTGCGGCACCAGCAGGTGAACCGGCTGCGCATCGGCCGCCAGCGCATCGAGCCAGTTGCACAACTGCGGGTTCTCGTAGGCGAACAGCGAAATCAGCCGCGCGCCGTCCGCGGGCACAACGCCTAACTCGGCGAGGAAGCTTGCGCGCTCGAACGCCTCGCGGCGCGGCAACAATGTGCGTTCGCGCAGCAGGCCACCGGTTTTTTCAGTGAAGCCCGGGAAGAAGAAGATCTTGCGCAGCCCGTTGGCCTGCGGCGAGGGCAGCCCATGGCAACCCTCGACCCAGTCCTCGGCACTGAGGTAGTCCAGGTTCAGCCACAAGGGCGGCTTGGGCTGCCGGGCCATGGCCTCGACGAACGCCGGCGGCAATTGGCAGGCAAAGGCCCCGATCACCACCTGTGCAGGCGCTGCGCCCTGCCATTCGACGGCCCAGCGGCGCACCTCGACGCCCTCCTGCCATTGCTGGTCGGCATTGCAGTCCAGCGCCGGGCACAGGCGGGCGAAGGACTGCAGGTCATCCACCCACAGGCGCACGCCCAGCCCATGCTCGGCCACCAACTGGCGGGCTAGGCGCCAGGTCACGCCGATGTCGCCATAGTTGTCGACAACCGTGCAGAAGATGTCCCAGGTGGTTTTCATCGCCACGTCCCGTTACCTGCAAAAAAGACCGCGGATTCTGCGCACAAATGCTCGCCGACAAAAGCGCCGCGCTAAAAAAACCTGCCACGCCATGCGACAATGCCGCCATCGATCCGCCCTGCCAGGAGGCCGCCATGCCCCGCTCCCGCGAACTGAAGATCACCCTCAAACCTGTGCAACTGATCCTGTGCGTCGCCTTCGGCCTGTGGCTGGGGGCCGTCGCCATCGCCCTGAGCCTGTGGCTGGCGCTACGCCTGTGGCCGGAACAGGTGCAGCCGGTGGCCCAGGCGGTCGCCCCGGCCATCGTCCAGCCGGCGCCCGCCACCGCGCCCGCGCAACCGGAGGATGCCCAGGCGCAGATGTTCGAACGCTACAAGGACATCCTGCACCAGCAGCAATTGCAACAGGCGGCCGAAACCGCCCAGGGCAGCCCGCGCAACCTGAACAACCCCAAGTGCCAGTTCTGGCTGCAGCAGAACCGCACCGCGCCGACCGACAAGAGCCAGGCCAACGTGCTGGAGTTCTGCTACTGAGATGAACAAGACCAGCCTGCTGCAGCGCATCATCGCCACCCTCGAGCACGACATGGAAGTGCTGCGCCAGGCGGCCCAGACTGCCTACGAAACGGCCACCGCCGAAGAGAACATCGCCGAGAACAAGTACGACACCCTGGGGCTGGAGGCGTCCTATCTGGCCACTGGCCAGGCCCGGCGCACCGCCGAGATCCGCCAGGCGCTGCTGACCTATCAACAACTGGTGCTGCGCGACTATGACCCGGCGCGGGGCATCCAGATCGGCTGCCTGGTAACGCTGGAAGATGAAGACGGCCGCCAGCGCCTGCTGTTCCTCGGGCCAGAAGGGGCCGGGCTGAAGATTGGCGAAGGTGATGCACTGGTGACGGTGATCACTCCGCGTGCGCCGCTGGGGCAGCAGCTGCTGGGCAAGAAGCTGGATGACGAGGTGAGCCTGGTGGTGAATGGGGTGATGCAGGTGCAGTACATCGTCGCTGTCGTGTAATCAATGGTGCAAGCCTGCCTCCACACGCTCTTGCAAGCTGCGCCGAACCTGTGGGAGCCGGCTTGCCGGTGATCACCGGCGAAGCCGGTGCCCGAGACTGCGGCGCCTGCATCGCCGGCAAGCCGGCTCCCACAAAGTGCCGCGATGGTCATTGCAACGCGTTGAACCGCCCCGCCAAGCCCTGTTCGGCAAACTGCTCCACCACAAAATCGATGAACGCCCGGGTCTTGCCTGGCAACAGCTTGTGTTCGGCGTAATACAGGCTGATGTTGCCATCGTCCACGTACCAGTCCGGCAGCACGCGCTGCAGCTTGCCCTCGGTCAGGTACGGCAAGGCAAACGGCAAACTCACCAGGGCAATCCCCAGCCCCTGCCCGGCCACGGCGCAGGCGGCATCTGAGTCGCTCATGGTCATGCTCTGCGGCAATTGCAGCGGGCACTGCTCCTGCCAGCGGCTGGTCAGCGGCCAGGCACGCACGCGGCCGGTCTGCGGCGAACGGATCAGGATGCCTTCATGCTGTGCCAACGCACTGGGATGCTCGATCGGCGGGTGCCGCAGCAGGTACGCCGGCGCCGCCACCAGCACCCGGTGCGCAGGGGTCAGTTTGCGCGCCACCACCCCCAGCGGCAGCTCGAAACCACCGCCGATGGCGGCATCGAAGCCCTGCCCGATCAGGTCGACCTGGCGGTTGTCGAAATGCCAGTCCGGGGTGATCGCCGGGTAACGCCGCAAGAACTCCCCCAGCAACGGCAGCACATACAGCCGCCCGAACACCGTGCCCATGCTCACCCGCAGCACACCCGCCGGCTGGCCCTCGGCACTGGCCAGGTTGGCCATGGCGTACTGGATGGTGCGCAAGCTGTCGCTGACTTCCCCCAGAAATCGTTGCCCCGCCTCGGTCAGGGTCAGCTTGCGGGTACTACGCTGGAACAACCGCACGCCCAGGCGCGCTTCCAGTTGGGCGACGTTCTTGCCGACCGCCGCCGGGGTCAGCGACAGGCGCCGGGCGGCTTCGGCAAAGCTGCCCACTTCAGCGCTGCGAACAAAGCATTCAAGGTGACTGAACGATTCCATGGCTTGGATTCTCAACCAACGGTTTACTCAGATGATCGTGATTACCATCTTATCAGTGGGTAATCATCGGTCGATACTGCGCCCATCCAAGGCAACCTGCCTTGCTTGAATACTGGAGATCAGCATGTCCCAAGCACTTCCCCTGAGCGGCAAAGTGGCCCTGGTCCAGGGCGGTTCCCGTGGTATCGGTGCGGCCATCGTCCGCCGCCTGGCCCGCGACGGCGCCAAGGTAGCCTTCACCTATGTCAGCTCCGCCGCCACCGCCGAAGCCCTGGCCGGCGAGATCAATAACGCCGGCGGCCAGGCCCTGGCCCTGCGCGCCGACAGCGCCGAGGCCGCAGCCGTGCAGCAGGCCGTGGCCGACACGGTCAAGGCCTTCGGTGGGCTCGATATCCTGGTCAACAATGCCGGCGTGCTGGCGGTGGCGCCGGTGGCCGAGTTCGACCTGGCCGATTTCGACCGCATCCTGGCGGTCAATGTGCGCAGCGTGTTCGTCGCCACCCAGGCCGCCGCGAAACACATGGGCCAGGGTGGGCGGGTCATCAACATCGGCAGCACCAATGCCGAGCGCATGCCGTTTGCCGGCGGCGCGCCGTATGCCATGAGCAAGTCGGCGCTGGTCGGCCTGACCAAAGGCCTGGCCCGTGACCTGGGGCCGCAGGGCATCACCGTGAACAACGTGCAGCCAGGGCCGGTGGACACCGACATGAACCCGGCCAGCGGCGAGTTCGCCGACAGCCTGATCCCGCTGATGGCCATCGGGCGGTACGGGCATGTGGAGGAGATCGCCAGCTTCGTGGCCTATCTGGCCGGGCCGGAGGCGGGCTATATCACCGGCGCCAGCTTGACCGCCGATGGTGGGTTCGCGGCCTGAGACAAGTGTCTCCTGGCAGGCCTAATCGCTGGCAAGCCAGCTCCCACAGGAATCAGGCAATACATTGTGGGAGCCGGCTTGCCGGCGATGAGGCCAGCACAAGCAGCCACAGACTCAACCATCTGTACCCAGGCTCTGTTCCATCACTTCCAGAAACGCCCGCGCCGCCGGGGTTGGGCTAGGCGACCACACTGCATACAAATGCCGTACCGGCGCATCCAGCAACGGCACCACCGCCACCCCGGCAAAACCCCGGGCGATCCGCTCCGGCACCAGCCCCACGGCCATGCCGCGCTGGACAAACTTTTCCACCAGGCGAATATGGCCGATCTCGAACTGCACCCGATGCACCAACCCCGCTGCCTGGAAGGCTTCGTCGGTCTGCCGGCGCGCGCCAGTGCCTTCGGGGAAGTCCACCAGCACCTCGGCGGCCAGGTCCGCCAGGGCCAGCTGCGCCCGGCCCGCCAGGGCATGGGTGGGCGGCAGCACCGCCACCAGTTCCTCTCGCGCCAGCAGGCGATGCTGCACGCCCTGCAGCACTTCGCCCTGCCACAAACCAACAAACCCCACGTCCAGGCGCCGCTCGCACACGTCGGCCATCAGCAGCTCGCTCTTGGCGGTCAGCCAGCGCACGTCGACGTCCGGGTGGCGGCGATGGAACACCGCCAGCAGGTCGACCAGGTCGAGCGCGGTGAGCGAACTGATTTCGCCGATCGACAGGCGCCCGCGCACCTGGCCACAGGCGGCGGCCACGTCATCGGCAATGCGCCTGGTGGCCTCCAGCGCCGGCCGGGCACTGAGCACGAAGGCTTCGCCGGCATGGGTCAGGCGTACCCGCCGCGAGCTGCGCTCGAACAGGCTAACCCCCAGCTGCGCCTCCAGCCGCGCCACCTGGTGGCTGAGCGCCGACTGCACCACATGGCAGCGCTCGGCAGCGCGGGTGAAACTGCCGGTATCGGCCACCGCCAGGGCGTATTCGAGCTGCTTGAGATTCATCGATCTATCTGCTTTTTAGATGGACAAGCTGAAAACTATACATTGGCGTCATGCCAGACACTTCCTGATACTGGTCGCCATTCCACCTTGCCTGCCACGAGACAACCATGAACGCCCCCACTCTCAGCCGCGCCCTGATCCTGCTGATGGCCACCGCCACCGGGCTGGCCGTGGCCAGCAACTACTACGCCCAACCGCTGTTGCACAGCATCGCCGAGCAGTTCGGCCTGAGCACCCCCGGCGCCGGCACCATCGTCATCGCCGCGCAGCTCAGCTACGGCGCCGGCCTGTTGTTGCTGGCACCGCTGGGTGACCTGTTCGAACAGCGCCGGCTGATCGTGACCATGGTGCTGATCGCCACCGCCGGCCTGGTCATCAGCGCCTGCGCCCCCAGCCTGCCCTGGCTGATCCTCGGCACCGCGCTGACCGGGCTGTTCTCGGTGGTGGCGCAGATCCTCGTGCCGATGGCCGCCGCCCTCAGCGCCCCGGACCAGCGTGGCCGCGCCGTGGGCACGCTGATGAGCGGCCTGCTGCTGGGCATTCTGCTGGCGCGCACCGCCGCCGGCTTCATGGCCGAACTGGGCGGCTGGCGCAGCATTTATGTACTGGCCGCAGTGCTGATGGCGATCACCGCCCTCGCCCTCTACCGCAGCCTGCCCCGGCACCACAGCCATGCGGGGCTCAAGTACCCGGCGCTGATCGGTTCGGTGTTCCGCCTGTTCATCGAAGAGCCGGTACTGCGCCTGCGCTCGCTGCTGGGCTTGCTGGCGTTCAGCCTGTTCGCGCTGTTCTGGACGCCGCTGGCGTTCCTGCTGAGCAGCCCGCCGTACCACTATTCCGACGCAGTAATCGGCCTGTTCGGCCTGGCCGGTGCAGCCGGGGCGCTGGCAGCCAACTGGGCCGGGCGCCTGGCCGACCGCGGCAAGGGTTCGCTGGGCACCACGGTGGGGCTGGTGGCGCTGCTGCTGTCGTGGCTGCCGCTGGCCTTTGCGCAAAGCTCGCTGGCGGCGCTGCTGCTGGGCGTGCTGCTGTTGGATCTGGCAGTGCAGCTGGTACACGTGAGCAACCAGAATGCGGTGATCGTGCTGCGCCCTGAAGCGCGTACACGGCTCAATGCCGGCTACATCACTTGCTATTTCATCGGCGGCGCGCTGGGCTCGTTGCTGGGGACGCAGTTGTTCCAGCGGCATGGCTGGAACGGGATCGTCGTCGCCGGGGTGGTGATCGGTGCAGTGGCGCTGGCGGTGTGGGGGTTGGCGGAGCGCAAACGGGTGAAGTTGCAGCCTGAGGTGGCCTGACCTTCAAGGCCGCCAATGGCTTTCATCGCCGACTGACACGGGCACCGCAGTGTCTCTTTCGCGGGTAAACCCGCTCCCACAGGGTCACGCGATCCCTGTGGGAGCGGGTTCACCCGCGAACACGGGCATAGCCCGTGCCAGGCAATGAGGTGTCATCTTCGCGGGTAAATCGCAGCGGCGAACCGCCGCCCCCGCAAGGGTCACGACTTGCTGGCGATGAATGCCTCATCCACCCGCGCCAGTTGCGTCTCGCTCAATACCCCCGCCTGGTAGTGCAGCTTGACCCAGGCCAGCAGGTAGTCATACCGCGCCTGGGCCAGGTCGCGGCGGGTGGTGGCCAGCTGTTGCTCGGCATTGAGCACATCCAGGTTGACCCGCTCGCCGCCCTGCACGCTCTTGCGCGTCGACACCACCAACGCCTCCGCCGCCACCTGCGCACGCTCGTAGGCACGCAGGCGGCTGGCCCCGGACTGGCAGGCGTTGTACTGCCTGCGCAACTCGATCAGGGCGCTGCGGGTAGTGCCGTCCATGGCGTACTCGGCCTGCTCCAGCTGCCGGCTGGCCTGGCGGGTCGAGGCCGAGACAGCGCCACCGGCGAAGATCGGCACGCTGACCTCGATGCCGACGGTGTTGGTGTCGTAACGCTGGTTGTAGGTGTTGCCGCTGTCCGACTCCTGGCGCCGCGAGGTGGCGTACGCAGTGACCCTGGGCAGGTGCCCGGCGCGGTTGCGTTCCACTTCCTGACGCGCCACTTCCACCGCCTGACGCGACGATGCCAGTTGTGGATTGTTGGCCACGGCCCGCTCCTGCCAGGCGTCATAGCCGCTGGGCTCGACCGGCGGCAGGACGAAGCCGGCCGAAAGCGGCGCCAGATCCTCGACCCGCACCGCAGGCTCGCCGATCAACGCGCCCAGCTCGCGCAGCGCGGCATCCTGCTCGTTGCGCGCCTGGATCTCCTCGGCATCGGCCAACTCGAACCGGGCCTGGGCTTCGAGGATGTCGGTGCGGGTGCCTTCGCCGGCCTCGAACAGCCGTTGGTTCTGCTGGAACTGCTGGCGGTAGGCCTGTTTGCTGGCCACGCTGATGGCGATCTGGTCCTGGGCAAACAGTGCCTTGGTGTAGCTGGTCATCACCCGCACCAGCAGTTGCTGGCTCTGATCGCGGAAGTTTTCGTCGGCGAACAGCGCCTGGGCCACGCCCTTGCGGTAGCTCGAATAGGCTTGGTAATCGAACAAGGGCTGCTGCAGGGTGAAGCTCGAGCCCATGCTGTCGTAGGTGCGGTCCTCGGTCTGGCGCCGCGAATCGCCAAGGTAGGACACCTCGGAATCGTTGCGCCCGCGGTTGTAGTTGTACGACAGGCTCGGCAGCAGCCCGGCGCGGCCGATGTCACGGTAGGCCTGGCCGGCTTCGTGTTCCTTGAAGGCGGCCAGGTAGGTCGGGTCGCGGCGCAGCGCCTGCTCGTAAACCTGGAACGGCCCCATGGCCGCCTGCGCGGCCGTCGGCAGCCAGGCGCAGGCCGCCAGCAGCCCGATCAATTGCAGCTTGTTCACACGCAGTCCTTATTGTTCGGTCAAGGCGCTGCCTGCACGGTCGAGCAGGGGCTTGAACAGGTAGTTGAGCAGTGAGCGTTCGCCGGTACGTACGAACAGTTCGGCGGGCATGCCTGGGCGGATCGACAGCCCTTGCAGGCGTGCCAGCGCCGCGTCGCTGACGCTGCTGCGCAGTACGTAATACGGCTGGCCGGTGCGTTCGTCGATCAGCTGGTCGGCCGACACCAGCGCCACTTCGCCGGTCACCCTGGGCGTGCGGTTCTGGTTGAACGCGGTGAACAGGATGTCCACCGGCAGCTGTGGCGCCACCTTGTCCACCAGGTTGACCGGCAGGCGCCCTTCCACCTCCAGCGCGGTGCCCTGGGGGACGATTTCCAGCAAAGTGTCACCGGTACGCACCACCGCGCCCTCGGTGTGCACGCCCAGGTTTACCGCGATGCCGTCGGCCGGGGCGAGGATCTCGCTGTGCTGCAGGTCGAAACGCGCGGAATTGAGCTGCTGCTCCAGCGTCGCCGCTTTCACCTGGGCCTCGGCCAGCTGGCTGCGCACTTCTTTCTGGTACTCCTCGCGGCGCTGCTGCAGGTTGAACCGCGCCTCGACGATCACCTGTTCAAGCCGTGCGCTTTCGCCAGCGTTCTGCGCCAGATCACGCTGCACCTGCGACAGCTGGCGCTGGTACTCCAGCACCCGGTTGCGCGGGATGTAACCCTCGCCGGCCAGCGGGCGCAGGCTGTCCAGCTGCTCGCGCAACGAATCGGCCTGGGCCTGCAGGTCGCCGCGTGCACGGCGCATGCCGGCCAGCTGGGCCTGGGAGCCATCGATGCTGGCGGCCAGGGCGCCCTGCTCGCGGGCCAGGGCCTGGCGCCGGCTGTCGAACAACTGGCGCTGGCCTTCGAGGATCAGTTCCAGCCTGGGGTCGGCATCGGCGCTGAGCTCGGCGGGAAACTGCAACTGGCCAAGGTTGTCGCGCTCGCTCTGCCAGCGCGCCAGGCTGGCGCGGCTCATGCGGTACTGGGCCTGCAGCGCGTCGACATCGGCCTGCACCTGGGTGCGATCAAGGCGAAACAGCGGCTCGCCCTGGCGCACCTGCTGGCCTTCGCTGACCAGGATCCGGCTGACCACGCCGGCAGCCATGGACTGCACCGCCTTGCGCTTGCCCGACACCACCACCGTGCCTTGCACCGGCACGCCCTGATCGAGCGGCGCCAGACTTGCCCAGGCCATGAACCCGCCAAAGCCGACCAGGGTCAGCAGCCAACCCAGGCGCACATGGAAACGCGCATCGCGTTCATGCCGGCTCATGCGCCACCTCCGGCCTGCAATGGGCGTTGCGCCTGGCCCTGGCCAAGGGCGTGGAGAATGTCGCGGGCCGGGCCGAAGCCCTGCATGCGCCCTTCGTTGAGCACCAGCAGTTTGTCGGCCTGGGCCAGTGCTGCGCTGCGGTGCGTCACCAGCACCACGGTGCGGCCCTGGGCCTTGAGCTGCATCAAGGCGCTGGCCAGGGCGGCTTCGCCGGGGCTGTCGAGGTTGGAGTTGGGCTCGTCGAGCACGATCAGGCAGGGGTTGCCGTACAGCGCGCGGGCCAGGGCAATGCGCTGCCTCTGCCCGCCGGACAGGTCGGCGCCCGCCTCGCCCAGGCGGGTGTCGTAGCCCTGGGGCAGGCGCAGGATCAGCTCATGCACCCCGGCCAGGCGCGCGGCTTCGACCACTTTCTGGCCATCCAGCTCGCCGAAGCGGGCGATGTTCTCGGCAATGCTGCCGCGCAGCAGTTCGATGTTCTGCGGCAGGTAGCCAATGTGCGGGCCAAGGGCTTCACGGTCCCATTGCTTGAGCTCGGCGCCATCCAGGCGCACATGCCCGGCCAGGCTCGGCCACACGCCGACCAGCACCTTGGCCAGGGTCGACTTGCCCGAGCCCGAGGCCCCCAGCACGCCCAGCAGTTCACCCGGCGCCAGGCTGAAGCTCACCTGCGCCAGCGTGGCCAGGTTGCGCCCGGGCGGGCCGGCGCTGAGCTGCTCCACCGCCAGGGCACCGCTGGGTGCCGGCAACGGCATGGGCGCCGGCGGCTCGGGATGATCGTGCAACAAGCTGCCCAGACGCTGGTAGGCCAGCTGGGCGCCGCTCCACTGCTTCCACACCGCGATCAACTGATCGATCGGGCTGAGCACCCGGCCCATCAGGATGGAACCGGCGATCATCATGCCGGGTGTCATCTGGCCCTCGATCACCAGCAGTGCGCCCAAGCCCAGTACCAGCGATTGCAGACACAGGCGCAGGCCCTTGCTGCTGGCGGTGATCACCGCCGAGGTGTCGCTGGCGCGGTTCTGCAGGTCGAGGAAGCGCCCGTGCAGGGCGAACCAGCGCTGGCGCAGGGCGCCGAGCATGCCCATGGCCTGGATGCTTTCGGCGCTCTGCAGCTGGCTTGCGGCGAGCATGGTCGATTGCTGCTGGACGTTGCTGGCCTCAGCCAGAGTGGCATGGGTCAAGCGCTCGTTGAGCACGGCCAGGCCGACCAACAACAGTGCGCCGACCGTGGCCATCACCCCGAGCCATACATTGAACAGGTAGATCACCGCCAGGTAGAGGGGGAACCAGGGGGCATCGAAGAAGGCGAACAACGCAGGCCCGGTGACGAACTGGCGCAGTTGGGTGAGGTCGTTCAACGCTTGCCCGGCAGCGCCGTCACGCTGGCGCAAGTTACGCTCGAAGGCCGCGCGATACACACTCAGGTTGAAACTTTTCTCCAACTGGTTACCCACGCGGATAACAATGAAACTGCGCACCGCCTCGAGTGCACCGATATATATGAAGAAGCCGACGACCATCAAGGTCAGCATCCACAACGTTGTGGTGTTCTGCGAACTCAGTACACGGTCGTACACTTGCAACATATAAATGGAAGGTACCAGCATCAATACATTGATCAATGCGGTAAAACAGCCAACGCTGATCAAGGTCGACTTGTAGTTGCCGAGCGCCGCCCATAAGGGTGCCCCGGGCTTTTGGCTCGGTTGTTTCATGTTTCGCCCTTATTGGCCCGGCACTGCAAAGTGCCGGGCGGGGGTTATGGGTGCTGGCGTTCGAGTATCAGCGGCGTGCCGTCTGGAGCAGTCCAGCCATAGCGCAGGGCGCCCTCGCGGCTGAAGTGCACCACGCTGCTGCCGTCCCCGCCCACCAGAGCCAGGGTGTCCGGGGTTACCAGCCAACTGCCGGGGCGCAGGCCGATCAGCTGCGCAACACAATCCAGATCGCCGCCCAGCGCGCCTTCGTTGGCGTCAAGGCGCAATTCACAGGCCTGCGCTTGCTGGCTTTCAGGGTAAAGCTGCCAACGCCCGGCCAGTTGCGCGGGGTTGGGGAGTAACAGGCTGCTGGCCATACTGACCTCGGTCATCACCATCAGGGAGATCGCCCACACGGCGATCATTGGTTTGCATAAAGGCATGCGTCAACCTCAGCTCAAAAAGGGGCGGCGCACACACGCCGCCCCCTCGTGCATCAGACCACGATGTCGCTGACAGCGGCCTGGCCAACGGTGGTTACCAGGAAATCGCCGAGGCCGTTTCCGATGAAATCGATGGTCAGGCTACCCAGGTTGGTGGCCTGGTCGTAGCTGAGGATCGCCTCGCCGGCATGGCCGGTGAAGGCGTTGACGAACTGCAGCGGCAGCTTGTCCACGGCGAAGGCGGCCATGCCCGACAGGTCGATCTTGTCCTGCCCGCTGGTGAAGTCCATGATCCGGTCCGGTGCCGCCTTGGCCGAATCACTGACCGCGCCGAACACAAAGGTGTCCGCGCCGGCGCCGCCCCACAGGGTATCGGCACCGCCACCGCCGTAGATGATGTCGTTGCCGGCCCCGCCCTTGAGCAGGTTGGCCACGGCATTGCCGATCAGCAGGTCGTTGCCCGAACCGCCGAAGGCATTCTCCACGGTGACGCCCTTGGCGATGGACACGTTGCCGACCATGCCGCCCACGTCGGAGAACGACGCCTCGTTGAGGTTGATCTTCTGGTTCTGGGTGAAACCGGAGAAGTCGAGGGTGTCGTTGCCGCCGCCGTCCCACACCGCGAACACCACCTTCGACGACGCCGAGGTGGCCGAGTAGAAGTCGCGATCGGCCGTGGCGTTGAAGCCATACACCGTGTCGCCCGAGCGGGTCGCGTAGTTGGCGCCGTAGAGTTTCTGGATCGCCGCGATATCGTCCAGCAGTGGCGCCGAGGCGTAGTACTGCCCGCCGCCCTTGACGAAGTTCTGCGAGGTGTTGCTCTCGCTCCAGTAGCTCATGACGCTGTAGCCGCGGGTGTCCTGGGCGTAGCTGGCGTCGCGGTAGGTCGGGTTGCCATTGCCGGCGTTGTAGTCGCCGGGGTGGGACAGCCCGAGCACGTGGCCGATTTCGTGGGTGAGGGTCTGGCGCCCGTAGTTGCCGGTGCCGGGGGTGGTGTTGACCTGGTAGCCGCTGTTGATCAGGTACCAGGATTCACCCTTGTGCGAGCCGGGCTGGTCGAACGGCAGGTAGGCGAAGGCCGCGCCGCCGTCGTTTGCGCTGTAGTTGCCGAAGGTCATGTGACCGTCGCCGCCCGACGCCGCCTCGGTGAAGGTCACCTTGGCCACGTCCGCCCAGGACTGCATGGCGAGCTTGGCCTGGTCCTTCTGCAGGCTGCTGAACTGGCTGAAGCTGCCCAGTTCGCGGCTGTAGAAGTCCGACGGTGCGCGGTTGAGGAAGGTGTAGGTGAGGCTGATGGTGCCGTCCTTGTTCAGGTCTTTCCAGGCCGCGCCATCGCGCAGGATGAAATCGGCCGCCTGGTCGACGGTGTAGGACGCTTTGCCGTTGATGTTGGCGCCGCCGCGATCGTACTGATGGGCGAAACGGTCGATCAAACCGGCGGAGGTACTCGGCCCGTGCGGTTGTAACGCAGAAGTGGCCGAAACACTGGCATTAACTTGGACTTTCGACATGCAGGTTACTTCCTTGTTTACGAACAAGCAGTTGATGTCAGACAGGAATCTCCCACTTGGCGAGTTCATCCTGTCACTCGCCCTTATGAGGCGCAAAAAAACTGACACAAAGTGAAACTTTCTGTCCAGCATTTTCTGACAGACTTTTTTCGTTTGTGAACACCGGCACTGCGATGTCGTTATTTGCGCAAACTGTTATTACCCCGGCAAACCTGGATAAAACCATGAGCCCAATTAATGACTCAGTGGTTTTTATTCATCCGCTCGAAGTTTACTTATGAAAACGCGACCACTTGATGTTCATTCGAAGCATCATTTCGTTTAGGCGCTTTACTGCGCGACAACCGGCCGCACGACCCTCCGTCGCCTGGCCGTTGACTTGCCCGCGCCCACGGCGCTCATTAGGCGTTGGTCAAAAGCCCTTTCCCGACAGGACGACACGATGACAAGACTCACGGTGCAATCCGGCGATTTCTTGCAAGGTGAAGGCGAGTATCGCAACGGAGCGCTCACACTCAAGACCCCGCGCAGCCCCTCGCCTGGCGAGCGCATTTCTCTCACACGCATCCAGGAGCTGAAACTGGCCAACCTGGAATCGACCCGCAGCCTCGGCGGCGCCCTGGGTTGGGGCATGGCCGGGGCGCTGGTGGCCGGGCCGGTCGGCCTGCTCGCCGGCCTGCTGCTGGGTGGCAAGGAGGACGAAGTGACCTTCATCGCCACCTTCAAGGATGGGCGCAAGCTGCTGGCCATCACCGATGGCAAGACCTGGTCGAAGATCGACGACAACTGGCGCCGGCAGCAACGGCCAGTCGCCGCCTGAATTCACCCGCGGCCCATACGTTTTCTCCCTGAGTGCCTGCGTTTGCAGGCACTTGCCCGTGCGCGCCTGTTAACATGGCGCCCTTTTGCATCCGCCTGACCGGCGCAACGCCGGCGGGCTACCCCTGCCCGACACCTGCCCTGCCGACCGCAGCCGACCGATAACGGCGGCGTCGGTATTTTCAAGGAGCCCCGCATGACCCCGCTTCGCCCCCGCCTGCCCCTTGGCCTGCTCGGCCTTGGCCTTGCCCTACACGGCGCCCATGCCCTGGCAGCAGACAGCGTGACCCTGGCGCCGGTAAAGGTCACCGAGGTGTACGGCAGTGATGGCTACCAGGCCCGCGAGGCGCAGGTCGGCGGACTGCACAATGCGCCACTGCTCGATACCCCGGCGGCGGTCAGCGTGTTCAGCCGCCAGTTGCTCGACGACCGCCAGGTGCGCAAATTGAGCGAAGTGCTGCAGAGCGACGCCTCGGTGGGTGAAAGCTATGCGCCGGTCGGTTACTACGAGAACTTCAACGTGCGCGGTTTCGAGCTCAATGCCGCCAGCAGTTACCGGATCAACGGCCAGACCATCGCCGGTGAGCAGAACGTGGCACTGGAGAACAAGCAGCAGGTCGAACTGCTCAAGGGGCTGTCGGGGTTGCAAAGCGGCGTGTCGGAGCCTGGCGGGCTGGTCAACTACGTGACCAAGCGCACCGAAGACGTGCGCACGCTCAGCGTTTCCAGCAACGAACAGGGCGAACGCTACCTGGCCACCGACCTGGGCGGCTGGTTCGGCGCCGAGCGCCAGTTCGGCCTGCGCGTCAACCTGGCCCATGAGGACATCCGCAGCTATGTCGACCATGCCGACGGCAAACGCGACTTCGCCTCGCTGGCCGCCGACTGGCAGATCAACCCCGACGCCGTGCTGGAACTGGACGCTGAATACCAGCACCGCGAGCAGTACTCGGTGCCGGGCTACCAACTGTTGGGCGGCAGCCAACTGCCACACAATGTCGACCCCAAGGATCACCTGGCCTGGCAGCAGTGGGCCAAGCCGGTGCAGAACGACTCGCTGAACCTGGGCGGGCGCTTCAAGTACCGCTTCAACGATGACTGGAACGGCACCTTGAGTGCGTCGCGCAGCAAGGTGGTGATCGATGACTACAGCGCGTTTGCCTGGGGCTCCAGTGAAGGCGCGTTCTTTGCCGGCAACGGCGACTACGACATCTATGATTTTCGCAGCCCCGACGACACCCGGCGCACCGACGAGGCCCAGGCCATGCTCGATGGCCGCTTCGATGCGTTCGGCGTAGACCACGAACTGACGGTTGGTGCCAGCGCCCAGCGGCGCACGGTAGATCAGCGACCGTCCTACAACATCCCCGTCGGCACGGGCAATATCAATTTCGACGCCCCCGGCGTGCCAGCGGCAACGGATTCGCTCGGCGACAGCGAACGCCGCCTGGACAGCCGCCAGTACGGCCTGTTCGTCAGCGACCGCATCACCTTCAACGAAAACTGGCAGACCGTGATCGGCGCTCGCGAAGTGCGCCTGGACGAGAAGACCTGGGATCAGGACGGCGTTGCCGGCCGGCATACCCAGCAGTACCAGTTGCTGCCCAACGCCGCGCTGATCTACAAGCCGCAGGCGGATACCACGCTGTACGCCAGCTACTCCAAAGGCCTTTCCAGTGGCGGCACCGCGCCCTGGTTCGCCAGCAACGCCGCCGAGATCCTCGCCCCCACCCTGTCGCGCCAGCTGGAAGTGGGTATCAAGCGCGACTGGCAAGGCATGAGCTTCAGCGCCGCGCTGTTCCAGATCCGCCAGGCCTACCAATATGCGCAGCCGCAGGACGACGGTAGCTTCACCTATGTGCAGCAGGGCCAGCAGAAGAACACCGGCCTGGAACTGGGCGCCAGCGGCTGGGTGACCTCGAAACTGCAGCTTCAGGCCAGTGCCGCGGCGATCCGCGCCCGGGTGCAGGACAGCGGCACCGACGCCTACGAAGGCCACCAGGCGATCAACGTGCCACGCCTGCGCGCCGCGCTGCACGCCGACTACGCCCTGCCCGTGCCGGGCCTGGCGCTGCTTGGCGGCGCACGCTACAGCGCCAGCAAATACGCCAGCCAGGCCGGCAACGTCGAAGCCGGCGGCTACACCGTGTTCGACCTCGGCAGCCGTTACAGCACCCGCATCGGCGGCTACGACACAGTGCTGCGCCTGACCGTGGACAACGTGTTCGACAAGCGCTACTGGCGCGACGTGGGCGACTACCTGGGCGACAACTACTTGTTCCAGGGCTCACCGCGTACGGCGCGGCTGTCGGCTTCGGTGAGCTTCTGACTCGAAGCGCCCCCTGTGCAAGCGGCGGTTCGCCGCTGCAATCTACCCGCGCAGCATGGCACCGGCGCCGCCGGTGTTCGCGGGTGAACCCGCTCCCACATGGACCGCGCTAACCTCGAGGCAAGCATCGTACCTGTGGGAGCTGGCTTGCCAGCGATGAGGCCAGCACTGACAACATAAGACAGTTGCTCCCACAGGGTTTCATGGGGCTGACGGATCAGCCAAAACAAAAAGCCCCCGAACCTTTCGATTCGGGGGCTTCTCGTAGAATGTGGCGGTGAAGAAGGGATTTGAACCCTTGATACGATTTCTCGTATACACACTTTCCAGGCGTGCTCCTTCGACCACTCGGACACTTCACCGTTTCTCTTCAAGCTGTTTAGCCTGTCGAGGCGCGCTAATTTAGTAGAAGAGTCTTTCTTTGGCAAGCATTTTTTTCAGAATTTTCATGCGCTTAAGCCAATTAGCCGAATTCTCTCGGTTATCAAGGCAAAGCTGCCATTGTGGCCTGCGCTTTTACCTGCCGCAGATGCGCCGGCCCGATGGTGCGAGGGGTAGCGGCCTGGCGCTGACCAACCGGTCAGCCTTGGTGCTTTACCTGGCAGGCGACGCTGGGTAACGTCGTCGCCACGCCCCCCTAAGGACTCTGCCATGAGCGAGCTGATTACCTACCACGCCGAAGACGGCATCGCCACCCTGACCTTGAACAACGGCAAGGTCAACGCGATCTCGCCGGAGGTCATCAAGGCGTTCAACGCCGCGCTCGACCGCGCCGTCGAGGAACGTGCAATCGTGATCATCACCGGCCAGCCGGGCATTCTCTCCGGCGGTTACGACCTCAAGGTGATGACCGCCGGCCCCAAAGAAGCCGTCGGGCTGGTCACCGCCGGCTCCACCCTCGCCCGCCGCCTGCTCTCGCACCCCTTCCCGGTGATCGTCGCCTGCCCTGGCAACGCCGTGGCCAAGGGCGCCTTCCTGCTGCTGTCGGGCGACTACCGCATCGGTGTCGAAGGCCCCTACAAGATCTGCCTGAACGAAGTGCAGATCGGCATGACCATGCACCATGCCGGTATCGAACTGGCCCGTGACCGCCTGAGCCGTGCAGCCTTCCAGCGCTCGGTGAACAATGCCGAGGTGTTCGACCCGCAGGGCGCGGTGGACGCTGGCTTCCTCGACAAGGTGGTGCCGGCCGAGCAACTGCTGGAAACTGCCACCGCGGTCGCCCGCGAAATGAAGAAGCTGAACATGCTGGCGCACAAGAACACCAAGCTGAAGGTGCGCAAAGGTCTGCTGGAACTGCTGGACGAGGCCATCCTGGCGGACCAGAACCACCTGGGCTGATTGGCTGCCCAGAACGCCTGTGGGATCGGCCTTGTCGGGCCGTTCCTACAGACAAGACATCCAGCCTCCCACAGCATTTGCCGCCAACAGTGCACGTCCGTACACTGCGCCGCGATCGTTCTGTGTGAGTCGTACCATGCTTTATCTGCTTCGCATGCTCCTGCTGGGGCTGCATTTCCTGCTCGTGGGAGTGCTTGGCCTGGTCATCGGCCTGCTGCGCCCGTTCAACCCCGACAACAGCCGCCTGTTCGCCCGCCTCTACAGCGTGCCCGCCGCCTGGTTCATGGGCATCAAGGTCAAGGCCGAGGTCGGCCCGTTGTGGGACCAGCCCCCGGGCTGCGTGATCATTGCCAACCATCAGTCCAACTACGACCTGTTCATCATTGGCCAGGTGGTGCCGCGGCGCACCGTGGCCATCGGCAAGAAAAGCCTGGGCTGGGTACCGCTGTTCGGCCAGCTGTTCTGGCTGGGCGGCAACGTGCTGATAGACCGTAAAAACAGCTTCCAGGCACGCCAGGCCCTGCAGGCGACTACCCGCACCTTGCACCACGACACCTCGATCTGGGTCTTCCCCGAGGGCACGCGCAACCCGGGCGAACAGCTGTTGCCGTTCAAGAAAGGCGCGTTCCACATGGCCCTCGAAGCCGGCGTGCCGATCGTGCCGGTGTGCGTCAGCCGTTACACGCGGCGCATGGGCCTGAACAGCTGGCGCCGGCGCACGGTGATCATTCGCTCGCTGGCGCCGATTGCCACCGCAGGCCTGACCCAGCAGGACCTGCCCGCCTTGATCGAGCAGTGCCAGGCGCAGATGCAGCATTGCATCGACCATATGGAAAACGAGCTTCCAGGTAACTGAGCCTGGCTCTCGGGCCCATCGCCGGCAAGCCGGCTCCCACCTCGACCGCGTGCGCCACCCTGTGGGCGCCGCGGCTTGCCGCCGATAGGCCTGCGCAAATCTTCATGTCTACGGGTTGCCCCAAGCGCCCACACAGCCCAAGCTGTCCGTCGTGTTCAACCGAATAAGCGGACAACCATGGGTCGAGTCGTCGCGTCTGCGGTGTACAGCGCCGGCAGGAAAGTCACCAACATCAACCTCGATGAAGGCGCCGAGTGGGCACGCAAGCCCGGGCATTTCGTCTGGATCGGCCTTGAAGAGCCCAATGCCGAGGAGTTGGCCAACCTGCAGCGTCAGTTCGGCCTGCATGAGCTGGCGATCGAAGACGCCCTGGAAAAACACAGCCGGCCGAAACTCGAAACCTTTGGCGACGCGCTGTTCATCGTCACCTACTCCCCGGTGCGCCACGAAGGCCGGCTGGAATTCATCGAGACCCACATCTTTGCCGGCAACGGCTACATCATCACCTGCCGCAACGGCCATTCGAAATCCTATGCCCTGGTGCGCCAGCGTTGCGAGGCGCGCCCGCTGCTGCTCGAACACGGTGAAGATTTCGTGCTGTACGCCTTGCTCGACTTCGTCACCGAGAACTACCAGCCCGTCAGCGAAGCCATCCACGGCGAAATCGAAGAGCTGGAACAAAGTGTGCTCAGCAACTCGCTCAAGGAAGAGGATATCCAGCGCCTGCACAGCCTGCGCCGCGACATCCTGCGCCTGCGCCGCTACGTGGCGCCGATGGTCGAGGTGAGCGAGGAGCTGCAGCGCCTGAACTTTCCGTTCATCGACAAGAACATGCGCCCGTACTTTCGCGACGTACAGATCCACGTCACGCGGCAGATGGAGGATTTGGCCGGCATCCGCGACATCGCCAGCCAGACCATCGAGATCGGCATGCTGCTGGAGTCATCGCGCCAGAGCATCACCCAGCGCAAGTTCGCGGCTTGGGCGGCAATCCTGGCGTTCCCCACGGCGATTGCCGGGATTTATGGGATGAACTTCCAGAACATGCCGGAGCTGGGCTGGCATTACGGCTATTTTGCCGTGCTCAGTGTGATCGGGCTGGGGTGTGCGGGGTTGTTCTACAGCTTCAAGCGTTCGGGCTGGCTGTAGAACGCGTCGCGGGGCAAGTCGCAGCGGCGCACCGCCGCTGCGACTTGCCCCGCAATCGATCACGCAGCGTCAGGCTTCGACTTGGCCGGTTGCTGGATGAAGCGCAGCATCCACTCGCCCACCAAGTCACCCTGGTGCTCGCTGGCCAGGCTGGCCACGGCTTTCTGATAGACCTCATCACCCAGGTAGTCCTGGCGCGCATCGAGCAATGCGCGGGAATAGTCGTGGACGAACTCCGGGTGGCCCTGGAAGCACAGCACCTGGTCGCGAATGTGATAGGCGGCGTTCGGGCAGAAATCGCTGGAGGCGATCACCGTTGCATCCTTGGGCAGTTGGGTGACCTGGTCCTGGTGGCTGATCAGCAAGGTCAGCTCGGACACTTGCGGGTCCATCCACGGGGCATGGGCCGCCAGGCTGTAGCGATGAATACCCACACCCCAGCCCTTGTCGGCGCGCTCGGCCTTGCCACCGAGGGTCAATGCCAGCAGTTGATGGCCGAAGCACACGCCCAGCAGCTTCTCGCCACGCTCATACAGCTTGAGCAGGTAGGCCTTGAGGGTCTGGATCCAGGGGTCGTCGCCGAACGAGTCGGCTTTGCTGCCTGTGACCAGGTAAGCATCGAAGGCTACGCCGTCCGGGGGGTAGTCGCCGTTCATGACGTTGAACACGTCAAACTCGGCAGCGATCGGCTGACGCGAAAACAGCTGCTCGAACATCCTTCCGTAGCCCTGGTACTGCGTGCGCAGCTCCGGTCGCAAGACATCGGTTTCAAGGATGCAGATGCGTAACGACATAGCGGTAGTCCTGAACGACATGTGGGTGGGATTTGCTGTAAAGACTGACGCGAAATATCAGCACAAGCAAGTAGGATGTCCGGACGAACGGTAGGCCCTGTAACCCTCGGTAACCCCCTGCGCGCACTCGTCTAGCCAGAGCGTGCCAGCGAGGTGGCCAGTGGCCTTAAAACCCTCGGATATCAATGCAAAATCCAATAGAACAAAGGGTTCTGAAACATCCCTGACGCGCGCCCTACTGTTGGTTGTATATCGACAAAACACGAGGCAAGCAGCGACGGCGTCTTGCCACGCCACTGCGATCGACCCGACGCGTGACAGGGAAGCCAAGGGTTATTCAGGAATAACAACAAGAAGGCGGTCCGCCATGTTCAGACAATCGAAAGTACGCCAAGCCGGGCTCATTCTGTTCGCCACCACACTGCTACTCATTCTGCCGAACCTCACCCGGCTGTTTGGCTGACGACGGCTGTGGCCTTTGCGGGCAGTGCACGGGTAATCTGCCAACCTTGATGGTTGGAGACCCCCATGCGCCTGTACCTCGCCCTGCTCTGCCTGTTGCTCACACCGCCGCTTTCGGCAGCGCAGTTGAACCTGGAGCTGGGTGAAAAGCACCAGCAATGGCAGAGCGAGCAACTGCTCCACCACCCACAAGCCCGCGACATCACTATCGAACAGGATGTGGCCTACAAACGCACGGTGCATTACCGGGCAGTGCCGCTGGCGGCGCTGCTCGAAGGGGTGAGCGCAGCCGATCACCTGCAAGCCGTGGCCCTGGATGGTTTCGCCGCCGAGATGCCGGCGGCTGCGCTGCTGCAAAGCGGCCCGGCCCAGGCCTGGCTGGCCATCGAAGACCCCGCCCATGGCTGGCCGCCGCTCGCCGCCGGCAAGCCGAGCGCCGGGCCGTTCTACCTGGTTTGGACCAACCCGCAGGCCAGCGGTATCCGCCCCGAACAATGGCCGTTCCAGATCACCACGATCCGCCGCCTGGCTGCGGTGGAGGTGCGCTTCCCTGCCCTGCTGCCCGCCCCCGCGCTGCCTGAGCACGACCCGGTGCGCCAGGGCTTCGCGCTGTTCCAGCAGAACTGCCTGGCCTGTCACCGCCTCAATGGCGCAGGCGACGCGCAATTCGGCCCGGACCTGAACCTGCCGCACAACCCCACCGAGTATTTCCAGCCGGCGTTCCTGCGCCAGTACATCCGCGACCCGCAGAGCCTGCGGCAGTGGCCGCAGGCAAGGATGCCGGGGTTTTCCACGCAGGTGCTGAACGAGCAGGAGCTCGATGCGTTGCTGGCGTATCTGAAACATATGGCGGCGCGCAAAAAGTGAAGCCGATCTTGCGCTGATTGTAGGAGCGGCCTCAGGCGATCGGCCGCTCCTGCTTGACGCCCCAGCCTTCGACCTCGCCGCCATAAGGCGAAACGACGCGTTCGAACGATGCCTCGAAAGCGCCAATCCCGCCGTAGGTGGCATACATGACCTTGCTCAGTTCCAGATGCCAGGCGCCATCGTCACGCTCGCTCACCTGGGCACTGAGCGACTCCCCACGGAACTGCCCCGCCGCCCGGCGCGCGCAGGCCTCGTCGGGGAAAACGGCATAGAACTCGATGGGGTGGATGCGGGTGAAGTCGAAACCGCCAGCTTTCATCTGGCTAAGAACACTGCTGCTGATATCGTCGTTCAGGCTGCTCATGAAACGTCCTCCTGCAATGCAATGGATAGACTTTCCGTGCACAACGCACTCACCTGGCACTTGAGACCTGCCTGGCGTTTAGAGCTGATGCAAAACGAGAATGAAGACGACGCGGACCCGCAGAATAGGCCCACGTCTTCAAGCAGCGTAGTGCCTGAGCCGGCACCTCGCCAGAAACCCGTTATTCAGGGGGCTTCGTCAATAGCGGTGATGGTGACGCCGTTCTGCTCCTTGAGCCAACGTGCAGTCGGGGAAAAGCTGCGGTCCTGAAAATCGTTGAGGTCCAGTTCATCCATGAGCGGAAACAGACGGGAGCGAATCGCCCGTGCGGCATCTTCCTCACTGGGGCGCTGCTCGGCGTTGAGCAACAGCGATTGCGGTTCGCCCTTCTGGTCAGCAAAGCGCACTTCCCACTCTTTCATCGATCAGCCCTCGCTACCACTACGGTGAGTGAAACTGCGTACTAGCTTGACCCTGACAAGGGGGCAATTGTTCAGCCCCAAGCATGAAACCTGATAAAAAAAGCCCGCCGGGTCAGGGCGGGCTTTTTCGATGCAGCGACTTACTTACTTCGGCGTGCCATGGACCACACCAGCGGTGTTGTCCAGCAGGCTCTTGGTCGCGGTCTGGATGTACGCTTCCAGTTTTTTCTGCAACTGCGACTCGTCCGGGCTTTCGATCAGGTCGGCCTTGAACTCACGGCCCAGCTGGTAACGGTACATGCGCGGGCTCATGTCCTTGGACTCGATAAGGATGCGGTCACCCTGCACCAGGCCGACGATCTGTTCGCTGCCCGACGGCTTGATGATACCCACGCCCTGGTCGCCTTCCGGCAGGTTGAGCAGGTCACGGCCCCAGCACTGGTGGCGGGCCTGGCCACCGAGGCGGCCCATGATGGTCGGCACGATGTCGACCTGGGTGCCCACGGTGTGATTGACCGCGCCGAACTTGTCCTGGATGCCTGGGGCAATCAGCAGCAGCGGCACGTTGAAGCGGCCTAGGTCCAGCTCGGTGACCTGCTGGTGGTTGCCGAAGCCGTGGTCGCCAACGATGACGAACAGGGTCTCCTTGAAGTACGGCTCCTTGCGCGCCTTCTCGAAGAACTGGCCCAGCGCCCAGTCGGAGTAGCGCATGGCGGTCAGGTGTTCGTCCAGGCGGCCTTGACCGGTGACCTTCTCGACCGGCAGGTCCTTGGGCAGCGCGTACGGGGTGTGGTTGGACAGCGTCTGCAGCAGGGCATAGATCGGCTTCTTGCCGTCATGCTTGGCCAGCTCTTCGTTGCCGCGGTCGAACATGTCCTGGTCGGAAACGCCCCAGGTCGGGTCGGAGAACACCGGATTGACGAAGTCGTTGCGGCCGATGAAGGTGGTCATGCCCTGGTTGCCGAAGAAACCGGACTGGTTGTCCCAGGCGAAGTCGCCGTTGTAGACGTAGACGTCGTCGTAATCGCGGGCGCTGAGCAGCGCTGGCAGGCCGGACAGCTTGTGGCCGCCTTCCGGGGTCTGCATCAGGTATTCGAAGCCCGGCAGGTTGGGGAAGCAGGCCATGGTGGCGAACATGCCCTGGTGGGTATGGGTGCCGTTGGAGAAGAAGCGGTCGAACAGCAGCCCCTCTTTGGCCAGCTTGTCGAAATACGGGGTGATGTTGGTCTCGCTGCCCAGGGCGCCCACCGAATGCCCGGCGAAGCTCTCCATCAGGATGACCACCACGTTCTTGATCGGCAGGGTGCGTTCCTGGGGCGGCACGAAGTCGCGACGGATCGCCGCTTCGTCGGCATCGACCAGGGTGTCATGGGGGGTCAGCAGCTGGTCGCGCACGCTCTGCGTGGCCAGGTTCTGGTCCAGGGTCGCTTTCCAGATGTTGGCGCGGTCTTCACCGAAGCGGCTCTTGGCGGCATCGATCAGGGTCAGGGTGCCGTTCAGGCCAAGCTGGTTGACGAAGTTCGAGTCAGTGGTGAAAGCATCGCCCCAACGCATGGGCGGGCCCTGGCGCAGGGTGCCACGGGCGGCAACCACGGCGATCAGCAGGATCACCACGAACACCACCAGGCGACCATACCAAGGCGCCACGGTACGCGTGCCTGCGCCTTGCAGGCTGGCGCTACCGCCACGGGTCAGGCGGTCGATGCCCTTGAACAGCAGGCTCAAGAGCCAGGTGCCGACCAGCCAGGCCAGGATGTAGCGCACCACCGGGAAACCGTACCAGAGCATGCTCATGACGGTCTTGGGGTCTTCCTTGATGTACTGGAACACCAGGCCGTTCAGGCGCTGGTGGAACTCGCGGTAGAAATCCATCTCCATCAGGCCGAGGAACATCACCACGCTCGACGCGATGGTCAGCCACAGGCGGAACAGGCCACGCCGGGCCATCAGCCAAGGGCTGAGCAGGGCCAGCAGCAGCGGAATGCTGATGTACACCACCACCCGCAGGTCGAAGCGCAGGCCATTGAGGAAGCCTTCGGCCACGGTCGAGTAAGGGGTGTCGCCGATCATGTCGCTGTTGTAGACCAGCAGCGCCAGGCGCACGAGGCTGAGCATCAGCATGATCACCAGGCCGCTGAGCAGCGTGTAGGCCAGGTGGGATTTCAGGGTCGGCGAGAACGAGCCTCGCGCGCCCCCTTGCTTCAGGGCGTCCGTGATAGCCATGAATGGAGAGGTCCTAGGATTGCGGGTTTGCGAAAAGGGCGAAATCGCCGACAGCCAGGCCTTGCCATCGATCATGGCGCCGGACCAGAGCGGCATTGTGCGGCGCGGATTCTCGAAAATCGAGTGTGAAAATTTTGTCGATAGCGCTTGTCACAAGCTATGGCAGGATAGGCCTTGTCGTCGGCAAATTGTAACGGCTGATGCCAGTTTTTCGCCGGAGCAGGCGATCAGATCCGCAGGTTGCCCCGCGGGCCGGCAATGGCCCAGATGATCAGCCCCAGCACCGGCAGCAGCACGATCAGCAGGATCCACAGCACCTTGATGCCGACTTCGGCGCTGCTTTTGAGTACGTTGAGCACCGCCCAGATGTCCAGGGCGAGAATGACCAGGCCGACCAGTCCGTTGAAAGTAGAGCCCATGCTGCCGCTCCCGTGTGGTGAATGTGAGCCAGAGCATAGCTGGCTATGGCCTCGATAGAGGGGAATCCTTGGTCCCACGGGCCAGTCAGTGGATAGACTGTCAGCATTCATCGCTTCGAGGTCCGCATGCCCCCAGCCCACACCCACAACGCCGTCCCCTTCTCGCCTTTCAGCGCCTGGCGGCAACAGGCCCGCACCACACCCTGGCTCAGCGCCGGCCTGGGCTTGAGCCTGCTGGCCATCATCGCCCTGCTGCTGGCGAGCATCTGGAATGCGCTCAACGGCGATCATGCCGACCACCTGCCCCTGGCCACTCTCGGCGGCCTGTCCGGCTTTGCGGCCACCGCGCTGGGCGCGGTGCTGGCGGTGGTGCTGCGCGACGTCAGCGCGCGCAGCCAGGACGTGATGCTCGGCTTTGCCGCCGGCATGATGCTCGCCGCCAGTTCCTTCTCCCTGATTCTTCCCGGCCTCGACGCTGCCCGCGAGATCACCGGCAACGGCCCGGCCGCAGCCTTCACCGTGGTGCTGGGCATGGGCCTGGGCGTGCTGCTGATGCTAGGCCTCGACCGTTTCACCCCGCACGAGCACGAAAGCACGGGCCCCTGTGGCCCGCAAGCCGAGCGGGTGAGCCGGGTGTGGCTGTTCGTGCTGGCCATCACCCTGCACAACCTGCCTGAAGGCATGGCCATCGGTGTGAGTTTCGCCAACGGCGACATGAGCATCGGCCTGCCACTGACCAGCGCCATCGCCATCCAGGACATTCCGGAAGGTCTGGCTGTCGCCCTGGCCCTGCGCGCCACGGGGCTGTCCAACTTCAAGGCGGCGCTGGTGGCGATCGGTTCCGGCCTGATGGAGCCGTTGGGTGCGGTGATCGGCCTGGGCATCTCCACCGGCTTCGCCCTGGCCTACCCGATCAGCATGGGCCTGGCGGCGGGGGCGATGATCTTCGTGGTGTCCCACGAGGTCATTCCGGAAACCCACCGCAACGGCCACCAGACCGCGGCGACACTGGGGTTGATGGGCGGGTTTGCGGTGATGATGTTTCTCGATACCGCGTTGGGTTGAAACTGACAACAGCCTTCAGGGCCATTTCGCGGGTAAACCCGCTCCCACAGGGTCCGTGCATTTCCCAGGATTGCACTGTACCTGTGGGAGCGGGTTTACCCGCGAAAAGAGCGGCGCAGATTTCAGACGTGCACAGCCACCTTCAACGCTTCCAGCGCCGGCTCGACCTTGATCCCCACCGCAGCGCCCAGCTCCAGCACCCGCGCCAGGTCGTTCTGCCCCACCATCACCACCTGCAGCTCGTCGTCGAGCAACTGGCTGAAGTTCAGCAGCACATAACCGCCGGCTTCCTTGTTCAGCGCACCCATCTGCACCTGGATGCGATTGAGCGCGGTCAACGGCTCGGTACGTGCCAGTTGCTTGGGCTTGAGGGTGAACGGCACGCTCTTGTCGAACGAATCGCTGATCTGCTGGAACAGGTCCTGGTAGCTGTCGGCCTGGAACAGCACGGTGTCGGGCAGGCTGCCAACCACCACCCATTCGCCCAGTGGGAACGGGAAGGTATCGTCGTAGTTGATGTCCGGGTTGGCGGCAAGGAAGGCGGCGGGGTCGGCGTAGGCCTGGGCGGCCTCGTCGGCGATGCGCTCGATATCTTCATCGCGCATGCAGCCGGCAGCGATGAGGCGGATGAGTTCGAGCAACTGGTCTTTCATGGGGGGGCCCTGCGGGTTGGCGTGAAAAGGCGCCAAGGATAGCCGCAAACGCCCCCGGGCCGTTAGCCGGCGAGTGCTTCGAGGCGCGCTGCAGCGTCCGTCGCGCCCATGGTGCGCGCCGCCATCAGTGCGGTGGCGCCCCCGGCATCGCGGTGTGTCGGGTCGGCGCCCTGGGCCAGCAGGTAGTCGATGATCTCCAGGCGATTGAACATCGCCGCCAGCATCAGTGCGGTACGACCGTCCGCTGCGGCGGCGTCCACGGGCACGCCCTGCTCCAGTAGCAGGCGAATCATCGCCAGGTCGCCCTTGAATGCCGCGCCGGCGATGGGCAACTGGCCGTTGTCGTTGGCGATCAGTGGGTCGGCACCGTGGCCGAGCAGCACCTGCACCGCCTCATGGTGGCCGTGGTAGCTGGCCAGCATCAGCAGGGTATCGCCCTTGTGGTTGCGTAAATCGACCGGCAAGCCGCTGTCGAGCAGGCGCCCGAGCATCGGCGCATCGCCGCGGCGGGCACGCTCGAAGACTTCTTCGGCGAATGCGGCGGTTTCTTCGGCGGTCATGGGCGCGGGCTGTTGGTCGGACATCTGGAACCTCCTGGCAATTGAATGGGCCCAAGTGTTGGTCAGGCACCGCCAGCGGGTCAAAGGTTCAGATTCTATGGGGGGCAAAGACAGAAGCTATGACCGTGCAAATTGCACTGTGCAAATTGCACGACCTTGCAGAATGCAATGCCCGGCGCCTCGCAACAACATCTAAGTAATTGTTTTTAAAGGATTTTTTACAATAAAAAGAGTGGCACGATCACTGCAAAACCCAACTCATGTCTGCCCACACATCAGTCAGGAGTTGATATGGACCTCATCCAGCAAAAGTTCGTCTCGGTGTTTTCCGCTTATCAGGTGGACACTAAGGCCCGCCCGGACGGCGGTGTGCTGCTGACCTTGCGCGCCGCCGACGGCGTGGTCACACGCCGAGTGCTGAGCTACGCGCAACTGCACAGTGCCGAACAGCTGTCATGGGCGATCAGTGCGCTGCGCCGTGACCTGGCCGAACAAGCCAGCGAACTGCCAGTGATCTCCAGGCTGCAGAGCCAGCAGCGCTTCGCGCTGCCAACCTACCGCTAAGCGGCTGTTTCAGAGCTCGCCAAACCCCGGGAACTGCCGGGCACCGGCATCACCGGTGAAACGCGGCTGCACGCCCTGCTCGCTGGCGTGCAGCCGCAACGCCAGGCAGAACGGCGTGTCCCCCAGGTCAAGCCAGCGCCGGGTGCCAGCCGGCACCACCAGCACATCATCTTTTTCACACAGCACGGCATAGACGAAATCGCCCAGGCGCAGGCTCAGCTGCGCACGCCCGCTGATCAACGCGAACACTTGCTCGTCGTCATGCACATGCTCGTCGCGCAAGTCGACCTCGGCGGGGTCGTCGCCATCGCGGCTGAGCAGGCTGAAGGTTGCGCTGCCATGCTCGCTCATCAGCCGGTCGAGCGGTGCGCGGCACGCGTCCAGCACCTCCGCCAGGCTGCTGCCCGGACGCAGGCGCGCGCCGGACTCCCAGCGCGCCAGGCGTACACCCTGCTCGGCCAGGGTGGCGACGATGTCGTCGTGGTGGGTCAGTACCTTGTTCGCAAGCTCTGGGCTGCTGCGGTGGAAAACGCTGAGGATGCTCATCAGGGGTCGTTCCTGCTGTCTTTCAAACGGAGGGCAATGATAACGGCTGCCGCCAGTGCCGCGACGCTGGCCATACCAAAGGTGAAGTGCGGGCCCAGCAGTTTCCAGCTGTAGCCCGAATACAACGCGCCCAGCGCACCGCCGGTGCCGGACAGGGCGGCGTACAACGCCTGGCCCTGGCCCTGCTGGCGGGCACCGAAGCTGGACTGCACGAAGGCGATGCTGGCGGCGTGGAAGCAACCGAAGGTGGCGGCGTGCAACACCTGGGCAAGCACCAGCAGCGCCGGGATATCCGCCAGGTTGCCCAGCAGCAGCCAGCGCACGGCGGCCAGCAGGAAGCTCGCCAGCAGCACCCGGCGTACCGAAAAACGCGCAAAGATGCGGCTCATGGCCATGAACACCAGCACCTCGGCCACCACCCCCAGCGCCCACAGCAGGCCGATCGCACCGCGGCTGTAGCCCAGCGACTCCAGGTGCAGGGTGAGGAAGGTGTAGTACGGGCCGTGGCTGAGTTGCATCAGCCCCACGCACAGGTAGAACGCCAGCACGCCCGGGGCCAGCACCTGCTTGAGGAAGCCCCCTGCCCCACGCCGCTCGGCATGCTCCGGCGGCTGGGCGTTGGGCACCCACAGGCTGGCGGCGACGATGCCGGCCATGATGGTCACCAGGGCCACCGGGTAGATGTCCAGGCTCAACTGTTCGAACAGGCGCCCCAGGCCGACCACGGTGAGGATGAAGCCGATCGAGCCCCATAGCCGCACCTGGCTGTAGCGCGCGGTCTGGCCGTGCAGGTGGGCCAGGGTGATCACCTCGAACTGCGGCAGTACCGCATGCCAGAAGAACGCGTGCAGGGCCATCACCAACGCCAGCCAGGCGTAGCTCTTGCCGAAGAAGATCAGCGAGAAGGTCGCCAGGGTCGACAAAGCCCCCAATCGCACGATCAACAGGCGCTGGCCGCTGCGGTCACCCAGCCAGCCCCACAGGTTGGGGGCGATGCACCGCATCAGCATGGGGATGGCCACCAGCTCGCCGATGCGTGCCGGGGAAAAGCCCAGGTGATCGAAGTACAGGGCCAGGAACGGCGCCGTGGAGCCGAGCAGGGCGAAGTAGAAGAGGTAAAAGCTGGACAGGCGCCAGTAGGGGATGGGGGGCATGGGGCAGACCGCGGGTTCGGTGGTGTCTGACCGGGCCTATCGCTGGCAAGCCAGCTCCCACAGGTTATGCGCAGGCCTCAGCGACAACCCATGACCTGTGGGAGCCGGCTTGCCGGCGATAGCGCCGGCACAGTCGGCTGAATACTCAGAGCTGGCCCAGCACCGGGGTATTCACCTTCACATCGGCATTCTGCCCGCGGTGGCGCAGCAGGTGGTCCATCAGCACGATGGCCATCATCGCCTCGGCGATCGGCGTGGCGCGGATACCGACGCAAGGATCGTGACGGCCCTTGGTGATCACTTCCACCGGGTTGCCGTCGATGTCGATCGAGCGACCCGGCGTGGTGATGCTGGAGGTCGGTTTGAGCGCCAGGTGGGCGACGATCGGCTGGCCGGAGGAAATGCCACCGAGAATGCCGCCGGCGTTGTTGCTGAGGAAGCCTTCCGGCGTCATTTCGTCGCGGTGTTCAGTGCCGCGCTGGGCGACACTGGCGAAACCGGCGCCGATCTCCACGCCCTTGACGGCGTTGATGCTCATCAGCGCATGGGCCAGCTCGGCGTCGAGGCGGTCGAAGATCGGCTCGCCCAGGCCCGGCATCACGCCCTCGGCCACCACGGTGATCTTCGCCCCGACCGAGTCCTGGTCACGGCGCAGCTGGTCCATGTAGGCCTCGAGCTCCGGCACCTTGGCCGGGTCGGGGCTGAAGAAGGCGTTGTCTTCCACCGAGTCCCAGGTCTTGAACGGGATCTCGATCGGGCCGAGCTGGCTCATGTAGCCGCGCACGCGGATGCCCTGGGTGGCCAGGTACTTCTTGGCGATGGCGCCGGCGGCCACGCGCATGGCGGTCTCGCGCGCCGAACTGCGCCCGCCGCCGCGGTAGTCGCGCTCGCCATACTTGTGGTGGTAGGTGTAGTCGGCGTGGGCCGGGCGGAACAGGTCCTTGATCGCCGAGTAGTCCTTGGACTTCTGGTCGGTGTTGCGGATCAGCAGGCCGATCGAGCAACCGGTGGTGCGGCCTTCGAACACGCCGGAGAGGATCTCCACTTCATCGGCTTCCTGGCGCTGGGTGGTGTGCCGGCTGGTGCCGGGCTTGCGCCGGTCAAGGTCATGCTGCAGGTCGGCCAGGGAGATTTCCAGGCCGGGCGGGCACCCATCGACAATGGCGACCAACGCCGGGCCATGGCTTTCGCCAGCGGTGGTGACAGTGAACAGCTTGCCGTAGGTATTGCCGGACATGGACGCTCCGCGAAATCAGCCTGAGTGGGACGAAAGCAGCAGTATACGGAAAACGCCACAGGATGGGTTGCCCATGCCGGCCTCTTCGCGGGTAAACCCGCTCCCACAGCTGCTACTGTGTGTTCGAAACCGGCGCTGGCCCTGTGGGAGCGGGTTTACCCGCGAAGGGGCCGGCACAGGTCAACTCGACGCGCCGCACGAACCTTCCCCTTCCGGCTCTGTCTTACCCTCACCTCCCCAAGCAGTCCCCCGTCCATGAAGTTGCGCCTCATCACCCTGCTCCTACTGCTGTGCACCGGCCTGGCCCACGCGGCCGCCCCTACCGTGCTGCAACGCCCGATCGACCTGGACACCGGCCAGGGCGTGCTGCACGGCAGCCTGCTGTTGCCGCAGCAGGACACCCCGCCGCCGGTGGTGCTGATCATCGCCGGCTCCGGCCCCACCGACCGCGACGGCAACAACCCGGCCTCCGGGCGTATCGACAACCTCAAGCGCCTGGCCTTGCTACTGGCCGGCGAACACATCGCCAGCGTGCGCTACGACAAGCGCGGGGTGGCCGCCAGCCAGCCGGCCACCCCGGACGAGCGCGATCTGAGCGTCGAGCGCTACGTCGCCGACGCCGTGGCCTGGGGCCAGAAACTGCGCCACGACCCGCGTTTCGGCCCGTTGATCCTGGTCGGCCACAGCGAGGGGGCACTGATTGCCAGCCTGGCCGCCGAGCAGGCCGGCGCCAGCGCGGTCATCACCCTGGCCGGCAGCGGCCGCCCGGTGGCCGATGTGCTGCGCGAGCAGTTGGCCCAGCGCCTGCCGGCGGCGCAACTGGCCGGCGGCGTGGCGCTGATCGACCGCCTGCAGGCCGGGCAGACCAGCCTGGATGTACCGGCCCCGCTGCGCCAGGTGTTCCGCCCCAGTGTGCAGCCGTACCTGATCTCACTGCTGCGCCAGGACCCGGCGACGGCGTTCGCCAGGCTCCAGGTGCCGGCGCTGATCATTCAGGGGCGCAACGACGTGCAGGTAGAGGTTGCCGACGCCGAACGGCTCAAGGCCGCCAAGCCCGACGCGCAACTGGCACTGATCGACGGCATGAACCACATGTTGCGCATCAGCCCCCGGGACATGCGCCAGCAACGCGACAGCTACAGCAATCCCGAACTGCCGCTGGCCCGCGAACTGGGCGAACGGATCATCGCCTTCATCCATGGCCTGCCGCCGGCCTGAGCTTTCCTGCCGCCGCAGGCTCAGGTCTTGGCGATGGCTGCCGATAACGCGGCATGAGAAGGCGGTGACTGCGCGTGCGATGTCCACCAGCACCCGGCCGCCGCGCACCTGAGGATTGCCCTGATGACCGATGCTCCCGCCGCCGCCGAGGCGACCGAAGAACAAGCCCCGGAAAGCGCCCCGCAGCCGTGGGCGGACCTGGCTGCCGAACACTTCCAGCTGCTGCGCCTGGCCGCCCTGCCGACCGATCGCAACAGCGGCACCCGCCCGCTGCGCTTCGTCCAGTTCGGTTACGCCGAGCGGCATGACAAGGCCCATAGCCTGCTGCGCATGGAAATCCGCCTGCCCGGGCAGAAAGTGCGCAAGGAACAGAACCAGCTGGATATTCGCGTCGATCACGAACAGCGCCTGGTGCGCATCGGCAGCGACGCCGGCCTGCAGCTGGAGCCACTCAATCGTGGGCTTGGCCGCTATCTGCTGGCCCAGGCGGTGCAATGGCTGCAACAGCGCTGCTCGGGCTACCGCATCGAAGGCATGAGCCTGCCGAACAAGGACGCGCTGAACGAAGACACGCGCCTGCGCCGCGACCATGTGCTGACCAGCGTCGGCCTGGCCGTGGAGTACAGCGAAGGCCAGATCCTCAAGGGCGCCGTGGTGGAAACCACAGTGGGCCAGCTCAAGGGCGGCTGGAATACCGAGAAGGTGCAGCGGGTCGACATCCTCGACGCCGCCGGCATGCTGCAGCAGGCCGAGCAGAACCTGATGGAAAAGGAAGCGCAGCTGCGCGAGCGTGACGAGCGTGTGGCCAAGTATCGCCGCGAGGACAACGGGCTGCGCTTCACCATCACCTGCCTGGTGGCCTTTGCGGTGTTCCAGGCCGGACTGCTGATCTGGATTGCCACCCGCTGACACAGCCAGCAAGCCAGCGGTCGGGGTGGGAGCAATTGCCTTGTATAGCTTGCACTGACCTCATCGCCGGCAAGCCGGCTCCCACAGGAATTACGCATAGCTTGGGTTTATGCGATCGGTGTGGGAGCCGGCTTGCTGGCGATGGGCTGCACAGCAGCCCCAGATCAGCGAATGCCGATCAAACCCGCGAAGCGAACAGTTCCTGATGCTGCCGGCACTGCTCGGCAGTCAGCATGAACACCCCGTGCCCGCCGCGCTCGAACTCCAGCCAGGCAAAATCCACCTCGGGGTACAACGCCTCGACATGCACCTGGCTGTTGCCCACTTCGACAATCAGCAAACCTTTCTCGGTCAGGTGGTCAGCCGCCTCGGCGAGCATGCGCCGCACCAGGTCCAGGCCGTCGTTGCCGCAGGCCAGGCCCAGTTCGGGCTCGTGGTGGTATTCGGCCGGCATGTCGGCGAAGTCTTCCGAATCGACATATGGCGGGTTCGACAGGATCAGGTCGAAGCGCTGCCCCGGCAGGCCGGCGAAGCCATCACCCTGCACGGTGTAGACCCGCGTATCCAGCCCGTGTCGCTCGATGTTCTGGTTGGCCACTTCCAGGGCGTCGAAGGACAGATCGCCCAGCACCACCTCAGCCTCCTGGAACACCTCGGCAGCGACGATGCCGATGCAACCGGAGCCGGTGCACAGGTCGAGGATGCGCGCAGGTTCCGCCGCCAGCCACGGCTCAAAGCGTTTTTCGATCAACTCGCCAATCGGTGAGCGCGGCACCAGCACACGCTCATCGACGATGAACGACATACCGCAGAACCACGCCTCGCCCAGCAGGTAGGCGGTCGGTACCCGCTCCTCGATGCGGCGCTTGAGCAAGTGCATCAGGCGCACCCGCTCGTCGTCCTCCAGTTGGCAGTCCAGGTAGCTGTCGGCCACCTCCCACGGCAGGTGCACGGCGCCGAGCACCAGCAGACGGGCCTCGTCCCAGGCATTGTCGGCACCGTGGCCGAAGAACAGCTCATGCTCATGGAAGCGGCTGACCGCCCAGCGGATATGGTCGCGCAGGGTGCGCAGGCGGGATGTGATCACGGAAGACTCCTTTTCAGACAGGCCAAAAGTCTAACAGCCCACACCACACAAATGCTCTCTCCGATAGCCGAATGGATAGCCACAGGCCAGTAACCATGCCGCCTGCAATGTCAACCATTCACATTGGCGCCAAGGCAAGGGAGAATAGGGGCACAAAAGCCCTACCCAAGGAGCCCTTGATGTCCGTTCCAACCACGATGTTCCGCCTCAGCGGCCGCGACTACCCGCCGGCCAAGCTGGGCCAAGCCAGCCTGATCGTCATCGACGCGCAAAAGGAGTACCTGAGCGGTCCGTTGGCGCTGTCGGGCATGGACGAGGCCGTGGCCAACATCGCCCGGTTGCTCGACGCTGCCCGCAAGGCCGGGCGCCCGATCATCCATGTTCGCCACCTGGGCACTGTCGGCGGCCTGTTCGACCCGCAGGGCGCGCGCGGCGAGTTCATCCCCGGCCTGGAGCCGCTGGCCGGTGAAACCATCATCGAAAAGCGCATGCCCAACGCCTTCAAGAACACCAAGCTGCACGAAACGCTGCAGGAGCTCGGCCACCTGGACCTGATCGTCTGCGGCTTCATGAGCCACTCCAGCGTCAGCACCACCGTACGCCGCGCCAAGGACTATGGTTATCGTTGCACCCTGGTGGAGGATGCCTCGGCGACCCGTGACCTGGCCTTCAAGGACGGGGTCATCCCGGCCGCACAGATCCATCAGTGCGAGATGGCCGTGATGGCCGACAACTTCGCCTGCGTGGCCCCCACCGCCAGCCTGGTCTGAGCCAGGCACCGCCCGGCGGACGGGCGGAACCCGAGGGCGGGCAGCAGGTCGAAACCCGGATCAGCGACACCAGATCCCGAGGAATTCGAATGAAGCTCAAAGGCAGTTTCGATGCCAGACGCCTACGCCAGCGCGAGCCGCGCAACTGGGGCGCGCGCCTGGCCGCCGCCTTCTCCGTCCTGCTGGCCACCCTGGGCATCCTGCTCGCCATGGCCGGCATCGCCGGCCTGCTGGGCAACTACCCCGCCCTCGCCGAACTCAATGCCAACCGCCCGCTCGCGGCCACACTGACGGTGGTCGGGCTGTTGCTGCTGTATGTCGGCGTGCGCTTCTGGCGCCGCAGCCGTATTCGCCTGCGCCGCGGGCGCGAGCTGAACCTGTCGCCGCATTTGATGAAAAAACACGACTGATATCCCGTTCGTCAGTACCGGCTTCATCGCCGGCAAGCCGGCTCCCACAGCGACCGTGTCAATCCTGAACCCAGTGTCATCCTGTGGGAGCCGGCTTGCCGGCGATGAGGCCCGCACCATTAACTCAAGACTTCACTAAGGCCCACACTCGCGTAAACTACGCCGCCCACGTGGAGGCACCATGCAAGACGACGATTTTTCCCTCTTCCGCAGCGAAGTGCGCGGGGTCAAGCAGATCAAGCACGACCGCGCCGAAGTCGGCAAAGCCAAGGCTGATCGCAAGCAGCTGGCCGGCCTGCGCCAGGCGGCGACCATCCGCAGCGACCAGCCACTGGTGGTCGACGGCCTGTCCGACCAGTTCGTCATCGACGTCGGCGCCGAAGACGAGCTGATGTGGCGCCGCGACGGCGTGCAGGAAGGCCAGATCCGCAAGCTCAAGCTCGGCCAGATCGCCTTCGAGGGCAGCCTCGACCTGCACGGCATGAGTGTGGAGAAAGCCCGCGAGATCCTCTGGGACTTCATCGCCGAGGCCACCAAGCTCGAAGTACGCTGCGTGCGCGTCACCCACGGCAAGGCCGCGCGTATCGACGGCAAGCGCCCGATGATCAAGAGCCACGTCAACACCTGGCTGCGCCAGCACCCGCAGGTGCTCGGCTTCGCCTCGTGCCAGGCCCGCCACGGTGGTACTGGCGCGGTGTATGTCATGCTCAAGCGAACCATGCTCGAAGGCCGCGACGAGTGACATCGCGCTTGCAGCGCCGCCGCCGCCGCCGTACCCTTCGCCTTTGCGAAATTTTCCACAGGTAGATCCATGTCCCTGGAACAGAACTACACCGAGATCCTCAGCCAACTGGGTGAGGACGTCTCCCGCGAGGGCCTGCTCGACACGCCCAAGCGGGCTGCAAAGGCCATGAAGTACCTTTGCCGCGGTTATGAGCAGACCCTGGAAGAAGTCACCAACAACGCGCTGTTCAGCTCCGACAACAGCGAAATGGTGCTGGTCCGGGACATCGAGCTGTATTCGATGTGCGAACACCACATGCTGCCGTTCATCGGCAAGGCTCATGTCGCCTACCTGCCCAAGGGCAAGGTACTGGGCCTGTCGAAAGTGGCGCGCATCGTCGACATGTTCGCCCGTCGCCTGCAGATCCAGGAAAACCTCAGCCGCCAGATCGCCGAAGCCGTGCAACAGGTCACCGGTGCCGCTGGCGTGGCCGTGGTCATCGAAGCCAAGCACATGTGCATGATGATGCGCGGTGTCGAGAAGCAGAACTCCACCATGCTCACCTCGGTGATGCTCGGCGAGTTCCGTGATAACGCCGCCACCCGTAGCGAGTTCCTCAGCCTGATCAAGTGATCGGCCTATGATCCGCAGCCGACCCCCAGGGGTCGGCTTTTTGTTTTGTGCGCCTCAACCAGATCAGGAGTCAGTCATGATCGTCAAAGCCCTGCGGGTCGGCCTCGGCCAGCTCATCGTGTTCGGCGACTGGATCAGCCGCCCGGCCAAGAAGAAGCGTGATGCCTCGGCCCAGGTGCGCGTTGAACAGGACGCCAAGGGCCTTGCCCTGTACCAGTTCCACGCCTGCCCGTTCTGCGTGAAAACCCGCCGCACCCTGCACCGCCTCAACGTGCCGGTGGCGCTGCGTGACGCCAAGAACGATGCCCAGCACCGCCAGGCGCTGCTCGAAGGCGGTGGCCGGGTGAAGGTGCCATGCCTGCGCATCGAAGAAGGCGACAAGGTGACCTGGATGTATGAGTCCAAGGACATCATTGCCTACCTGGACAAGCGCTTCG
>NZ_JBOBDM010000055.1:0-40493 GCF_050586605.1 Pseudomonas sp. ES1
ACCGCCGCTCCCACAGGGTCGGTGTGTTCGTGGTTGACGTAAACGTAAACCTGCTCTCGGGGGCTGTCAATCGAATCATCACCTTTACGTAAACGTAAATCTGCGCCAGAGTAATTGCCGCCTGCTTCAGTCATGCCCAGAACAACCACAAGAAGGGACAACCATGCCTCAACCAAGCTATACCCGCGGCCGCCAGGACCATCCTTTACTGACCCTGACCATCGGCCAGGCCTTCGACGCCACCGTGGCCCGCCATGCCGAGCGCGAGGCGTTGGTGGTGCGGCACCAGGGCCTGCGCTACAGCTGGCGCGAACTGGCCGCACAGGTCGAGCTGCACGCCCGGGCGCTGATGGCGCTGGGCGTGGCCGGCGGCGAGCGGGTCGGCATCTGGGCACCCAACTGCGCCCAGTGGTGCATCCTGCAGCTGGCCACGGCCAAGGTTGGCGCGATCCTGGTCAACATCAACCCGGCCTATCGGGTGGGCGAGCTTGAGTATGTACTGCGCCAGTCCGGCTGCCGTTGGCTGGTGTGCGCCGATGCGTTCAAGACCTCCGACTACCACGCCATGGTGCAGGAGCTGGTGCCGGAGCTGGCGAACCACGCGCTTGGCCAATTGAACAGCGAGCGCCTGCCCGACCTGCGCGGGGTAATCAGCCTGGCCGCCGCAGCGCCGACAGGTTTCCTGCCCTGGGCCGCCTTGGCCGGGCGGGCAGGGGAGATCGACCCGGTCATCTTCGAGCAGCGTCAGAACAGCCTGCAGTTCGACCAGCCAGTGAACATCCAGTACACCTCCGGCACCACCGGCGCGCCCAAAGGGGCGACCCTGAGCCACTACAACATTCTCAACAACGGCTACATGGTCGGCGAAAGCCTTGGTCTCACCGAACACGACCGCATGGTGATCCCGGTGCCGCTGTACCACTGCTTCGGGATGGTCATGGCCAACCTCGGTTGCATCACCCACGGCAGCACCATGGTCTACCCCAACGACGCCTTCGACGCCGAGCTCACCCTGCGCGCCGTGGCCGAAGAGCGCGCCAGCGTCCTCTATGGCGTGCCGACCATGTTCATCGCCATGCTCGACCATCCGTCGCGCCCGCAGCTGGACCTCTCGACCCTGCGCAGCGGCATCATGGCCGGCGCCACCTGCCCGATCGAGGTGATGCGCAAGGTCATCGAGCAGATGCACATGGCCGAGGTGCAGATCGCCTACGGCATGACCGAAACCAGCCCGGTGTCGCTGCAGACCGGCCCGGATGATGAGCTGGAGCTGCGCGTGACCACGGTCGGCCGCACCCAGCCGCAGCTGGAAACCAAGCTGGTGGACGCCGACGGTTGCATCGTCCCGCGTGGCGAGATCGGTGAACTGTGCACCCGCGGCTACAGCGTGATGCTTGGCTACTGGGACAACCTGCAGGCCACCCATGACGCCATCGATCCGGCCCGCTGGATGCGCACCGGCGATCTGGCAGTGATGGACGAGCAGGGTTACGTGCGCATCGTCGGGCGCAACAAGGACATGATCATTCGCGGCGGCGAGAACATCTATCCGCGTGAGCTGGAGGAGTTCTTCCATACCCACCCAGCGGTAGCCGAGGCGCAGGTGGTGGGGATTCCGTGCAGCAAATATGGCGAGGAGGTGGTGGCCTGGGTTCGCCTGCACCCTGGGCACAGCGCCACGGCTGATGAATTGCAGCAGTGGTGCAAGGCGCGGCTGGCGCATTTCAAGGCGCCACGGCATTTCCGCTTCGTCGATGAGTTCCCGATGACGGTGACGGGGAAGGTGCAGAAGTTCAGGATGCGCGAGATCAGTGTCGAGGAGCTAGGCGCCGCGGCTGGGCATCAATCGCCTGGCGCACCAGCTTGAGCAATTGATCGAAGGTGACGTCGACGGAAATCTCCGTTTCGATCAGGATGTGCAGCTCTTCCTCGATCCGTGCCTGCAACTCGACCATGTCGAAGCTGTCGGCGCCCAGTTCGCCCATGCCATAGCCAGCCCTGAGCGCCTTGTGCCTGCCATTGAGTTCAAGGAAGTCGTCAATGATCCACAGCAGGATCGAGGTGACACGGTCGTCGGCGGGCATGAGGGCGGCTGGCGTCAGGGGGTGAGTGCTCTGTTTAACCAGCTTCGCCCGCCTGCGCTACTGGCAAAAATATCAGGTGCCCCGCCAGCCTCACCCCCAGCCTTGTCTATCCTCAAGCTTTCACCGGCGGCTCCTCGCTCGGCGGGTCGCCCACCGTGGGCGGCACGCTCGGCTTGATCGGCGCTTCGTCCGGATCCACCTCGGGCACCGGCGGCGGCAATGTCGGGTCGTCGATGTTCGGGTCGGGTGTCTCCGGTGGAATGGGAATACTCATGGGCCTGACCTCGCGGGATGAATGAAGAGGCGTCGCAGGCTTGGACCCACGCCTGGCGCCATTCGCTCAATTTTATTGAACCCCACCCTCGAGCACGGCTCTGAACCCTTACCGCCACAATCCCCACGGAGCGAGTGCGATGACAGGTAGCGAGCCCTTCGAAAGCGTGCCCATGGCAGGCGACCACCCGGACCAGGCCATCAGCCTTTCCCAGGCGTTGCTGGCGCCACGCATCGTGATCGAGGACGCGACGCCCGTGCTCGACGGCGGCACCTTCGCCGCCAAGGCAGTGCGCGGGCAAAGGGTCGATGTCAGCGCCAAGGTGTACGCCGACGGCCACGACCGCCTGGCGGTGATGCTGTACTGGCGTCAGGCCCACAGCCCTGGCTGGCACGCTGTGGCCATGCATTCGCCGGGCAACGATCTGTGGCTGGCCGACTTCACCCCCAGCGAGCTGGGCCTGCACCTGTTCAGCATCGAAGCCTGGATCGACCCGTTCGCCACCTACTGCCACGACCTGGAGAAGAAGTACGCCGCAGGCCAGGACGTGCAGCTCGAATTGCAAGAGGGCCGTCTGCTGCTGGAGCAGGGCATCCAGCGCAGCGACGGCCCGTTGCGTGAGCAGTTGCAAGCCTTGCAGCAGCGCCTGCCGGGCTTGTCGGTGGATGACCAGGTCGCGCAGCTGCTGCACCCCGATGTCGCCCGGTTGATGAGCGAGGCCGAGCACCGCAGCTACCTCACCCGCAGCCCCGAGTTCCCCGTGGACGTGGACCGCGAAGCCGCGTTGTTCGCCAGTTGGTACGAGCTGTTCCCTCGCTCGGTCACCGATGACCCCGAGCGCCACGGCACCTTCAACGACGTGCATCAGCGCCTGCCGATGATCCGCGACATGGGCTTCGACGTGCTGTACTTCCCGCCCATTCACCCCATCGGCATGCAACACCGCAAGGGCCGCAACAACGCTTTGCAGGCCGATCCTGGCGACCCCGGCAGCCCCTACGCCATCGGCAGCCCCGAAGGCGGCCACGATGCCATCCACCCACAGCTGGGCAGCCGCGAAGACTTCCGCCGCCTGGTGGCCGCCGCCGCCGAACACGGCCTGGAGATCGCCCTGGACTTCGCCATCCAGTGCTCCCAGGACCACCCCTGGCTGAAGGAGCACCCCGGCTGGTTCAGCTGGCGCCCCGACGGCACCATCCGCTATGCCGAGAACCCGCCGAAAAAATACCAGGACATCGTCAACGTCGATTTCTACGCCCCCGAGGCGGTGCCCAGCCTGTGGCTGGCTCTGCGCGACGTGGTGGTCGGCTGGGTCGAGGAGGGGGTCAAGACCTTCCGCGTCGACAACCCGCACACCAAGCCGCTGCCGTTCTGGCAATGGCTGATCGCCAATGTGCGCAGCCAGCACCCCGAGGTGATCTTCCTCGCCGAAGCCTTCACCCGCCCGGCGATGATGGCGCGGCTGGGCAAGGTGGGGTACGCCCAGAGTTACACCTACTTCACCTGGCGCAACAGCAAGCAGGAGCTGCGCGAGTATTTCGAAGAACTCAACCAGCCGCCGTGGAGCTTGTGTTATCGGCCCAACTTCTTCGTCAACACGCCGGACATCAACCCGTTCTTTCTGCACACCTCAGGTCGCGCAGGCTTTCTGATCCGCGCCGCGCTGGCGACCATGGGCTCAGGGTTGTGGGGCATGTATTCGGGCTTCGAGCTGTGCGAAGGCACGCCGCTGCCCGGCAAGGAGGAATACCTGGACTCGGAGAAGTACCAGATCCGCCCGCGCGACTTCAACCAGCCCGGCAATATCGTCGCCGAAATCGCCCAGCTCAACCGCATCCGCCGGCACAACCGTGCCCTGCAGACTCACCTGGGCGTGCTCTTTCTGAACTGCTGGAACGACCAGATCCTGTACTTCGCCAAGCGCACCGCCGAGCGCGACAACTACATCCTCGTCGCCATCAGCCTCGACCCGCACAACGCCCAGGAGGCCAGCTTCGAGCTGCCACTGTGGGAGCTGGGCCTGGATGACAACGCCGACACCCAGGGCGAGGACCTGATGACCGGCAAGCGCTGGACCTGGCACGGCAAGACCCAGTGGATGCGCATAGAGCCCTGGCACCAGCCGTTCGGCATCTGGCGCATTGAACGGATGGGGTAAGCGATTTTGTGGGAGCGGGTTTACCGGAGTGCCGGACCACCGCGAACACCGGCAACGCCGGTGCCACACACCGCGGAGTCTGTTTCGCGGGTAAACCCGCTCCCACAGGGGGCGCGTCAAACCGAGAACCGAAAGGAGTCGCACATGGCCAAGCGTTCCCGCCCGGCAGCCTTCATCGACGATCCCCTCTGGTACAAGGACGCGGTGATCTACCAGCTGCACGTGAAATCGTTCTTCGACGCGAACAACGACGGCATCGGCGATTTCGCCGGCTTGATCAGCAAGCTCGACTACATCGCCGAACTTGGCGTCAACACCCTCTGGCTACTGCCGTTCTACCCCTCGCCACGGCGCGACGACGGCTACGACATCGGCGAATACAAAGCCGTGCACCCTGACTACGGCAGCATGGCCGACGCCAAACGCTTCATCGCCGAGGCCCACAAACGCGGCCTGCGGGTGATCACCGAACTGGTCATCAACCACACCTCCGACCAGCACCCCTGGTTCCAGCGCGCCCGCCACGCCAAGCGCGGCAGCAAAGCCCGGGACTTCTACGTGTGGTCGGACGATGAGCAGAAGTACGACGGCACCCGGATCATCTTCCTCGACACCGAAAAGTCCAACTGGACCTGGGACCCGGTGGCCGGCCAGTACTTCTGGCACCGCTTCTACTCGCACCAGCCGGACCTGAACTTCGACAACCCGCAGGTGCTCAAGGCCGTGATCGGGGTGATGCGCTTCTGGCTCGACATCGGCGTCGATGGCCTGCGCCTGGACGCTATCCCCTACCTGATCGAGCGCGACGGCACCAACAACGAGAACCTGCCTGAGACCCACACCGTGCTCAAGGCGATCCGCGCCGAGATCGACGCCAACTACCCCGACCGCATGCTGCTGGCCGAGGCCAACCAGTGGCCGGAGGACACCCGGCCGTATTTCGGCGAAGGTGAGGGCGATGAATGCCACATGGCCTTCCACTTCCCGTTGATGCCGCGCATGTACATGGCCCTGGCCATGGAAGACCGCTTCCCGATCACCGATATCCTGCGCCAGACCCCGGAGATCCCCGCCAACTGCCAATGGGCGATCTTCCTGCGCAACCACGATGAGCTGACCCTGGAGATGGTCACCGACCGCGAGCGCGACTACCTGTGGAACTACTACGCCGAAGACCGTCGCGCGCGCATCAACCTAGGCATCCGCCGCCGCCTGGCGCCCTTGCTGCAGCGCGATCGGCGGCGCATCGAGCTGCTGACCAGCCTGCTGCTGTCGATGCCCGGCACGCCCACGCTGTACTACGGCGATGAACTGGGCATGGGCGACAACATCTACCTGGGCGACCGCGACGGCGTGCGCACCCCCATGCAGTGGTCGCCGGACCGCAACGGCGGTTTCTCCAAGGCCGAGCCGCAGCGCCTGGTGCTGCCCCCGATCATGGACCCGCTGTACGGCTACCAGACCATCAACGTCGAGGCCCAGGCCCACGACCCGCACTCGCTGCTCAACTGGAACCGCCGCCTGCTGTCGGTGCGCAACCAGCAGAAGGCCTTTGGCCGTGGCACCTTGAAAATGCTCACCCCCAGCAACCGGCGCATCCTCGCCTATATCCGCGAGTACACCGATGCCGAGGGCAACAGTGAAGTGGTGCTGTGCGTGGCCAACGTCTCGCGCGCCGCCCAGGCCGCGGAGCTGGAGCTTTCGCAGTACGCCGAACGGGTGCCGGTGGAGATGCTCGGTGGCAGCGCGTTCCCGCCCATTGGCCAGTTGCCGTTCCTGCTTACCCTGGCGCCATACGGTTTCTACTGGTTCCTGCTGGCCGCCCACGACCGTATGCCCAGTTGGCATGTGCAGCCCACCGAAGGCCTGCCCGAGCTGACCACCCTGGTGCTGCGCAAGCGCATGGAAGAGCTGCTCGAAGCGCCGTCCCGGGGCACCCTGGAAAGCGCGATCCTGCCCCAGTACCTGCCCAAGCGCCGTTGGTTCGCCGGCAAGGAAGGGCCGATCGACCAGGTACGCCTGCGTTACGGCGTCCGCTTCGCCACCGCGACCTTGCCGGCATTGCTCGGCGAGCTGGAGGTGCACAGCAACGGGGTGGTGACCCATTACCAACTGCCGTTCGGGTTGTTGCCCGAGGAGCAGATCAACGCCGCGCTGCCCCAGCAACTGGCGCTATCGCGGGTGCGCCGTGGTCGTCAGGTGGGGCTTATCACCGATGCCTTTGTCCTCGAGCCTTTCATCCGTGCGCTGCTGCGCGGCTGCCAGGACGGCCTGCGCCTGCCCTGTGGCGACGGCCTGGGCGAACTGCGCTTCCAGTGCACCGAGCAACTGGCGGCGCTGGCGCTCGATGAACAGAGCGAAGTGCGCTACCTGGGCGCGGAGCAATCCAACAGCTCGGTGGTGGTGGGCGGCAGCCTGGTGCTCAAGCTGATCCGCCGGGTCAACCCGGGGATCCACCCGGAGCTGGAGATGAGCGCCTACCTCACTGCTGCCGGCTTTGCCAATATCTCGCCTTTGCTGGCCTGGGTCAGCCGCGTCGACGATAGCGATCAATCAACCCTTCTGATGATCGCCCAGGGCTACCTGAGCAACCAGGGCGATGCCTGGGACTGGACCCAGAACACCCTGGAACGGGCGATCCGCGACGAGATGGAACCGACCCGCAACGAGCAGGAGGCGCACACCGACGCCCTGGCCGAACTCACCGGCTTCGCCGCCTTGCTGGGCCAGCGCCTGGGCGAGATGCACCTGCTGCTGGCGGCGCCCACCGATGATGAAGCGTTCCAACCGCGGCTGAGCGATGCCCGCGACAGCGAGCGCTGGCGCCGGCAGATCAGCACCGAGCTCGAGCATGCCCTGGGCCTGCTGGCCCAGCACCGCAACAGCCTGGACGGTGACAGCCAGGCTCTGGTCGACGACCTGCAGCAACAACGCCAAGGCTTGCGGCAGCACATCGACAACCTGGCCCGCCAGGCCCAGGGCGGGTTGTTGATGCGTGTGCACGGCGACCTGCACCTGGGCCAGGTGCTGGTGGTGCAGGGCGATGCCTACCTGATCGATTTCGAGGGCGAACCGGCGCGGCCGCTGGACGAGCGCCGGGCCAGACACAGCCCATACAAGGATGTCAGCGGCGTATTGCGATCCTTCGACTATGCTGCTGCCATGATCCTGCGCAGCGCCTCGGCGGTAGACCTCTCCGACGCGGCGCGCCAGGCCCGTCAGCGGGTTGCCCGGCAGTACCTGCACCAGTCGCGTCACGCCTTCGTCGAAGCCTATGGCCTGGCCACCGCCGCCATGCCCCATGCCTGGCAGCAGGCCGAGGGCGAGCGCGCCGCACTGGAACTGTTCTGCCTGGAAAAAGCCGCCTACGAAATCAGTTACGAAGCCGAGAACCGGCCGAGCTGGCTGGCCGTGCCTTTGCATGGCCTGCATGGGTTGATCAGCACCTGGGGGGAGTCATGAAGTTTTTGCACTGAGCGATCACTGTGGGAGCGGGGTCATCGGTGTGCCGAACCGCCGCGAACCAGGCGACTCAGTGCATGGCACCGGCTGTGCCGGTGTTCGCGGGCAAGCCCGCTCCCACAAGAGGCGCCGACAAGTGGCCACATGACGCTTGAATATATGGAAAGGGGCAGTGAGATGAATGCAACCACGCGTGACAACGGCAGCCTTCGGCAACGGGACCTGGACGCCCTTGCCAGCGCCACGCACGCCGACCCGTTCGCCGTGCTCGGCCCGCACCCCGATGGTGCAGGCGGTCAGTTTATCCGGGCCTTCCTGCCCAACGCCCTGAATGTGCGCGTGCTGGCGCGCGATGGCGGGCACGTGCTCGCTGAAATGGAGCAACAGCGCCTGCCAGGGTTGTTCACCGCGCACATCAACGATGCCCAGCCGTACCTGCTGCAGATCGGCTGGGCCGGGGGCGAGCAGGTGACCGAAGACCCTTACAGCTTCGGCCCGCAACTGGGCGACATGGACATGTACCTGTTCTCCGAGGGCAACCACCGCGACCTGTCCGGCCGCTTCGGCGCGCAACCGACCCAGGCCGACGGCATCGACGGCGTGTGCTTCTCGGTGTGGGCGCCCAACGCCAGGCGGGTTTCGGTGGTGGGCGACTTCAACAACTGGGACGGCCGCCGCCACCCCATGCGCCTGCGCCACAGCGCCGGGGTGTGGGAAGTGTTCGTACCGCGCCTGGGTGTCGGCGAAACCTACAAGTTCGAAGTGCTCGGCGCCGAGGGTGTGCTGCCACTCAAGGCCGACCCGCTGGCCCGCGCCACCGAGCTGCCACCGAGTACCGCCTCGAAGGTGGCCGGCGCCCTGGCCCACGACTGGCACGATGAGCAATGGATGGCGCAGCGCGCCCAGCGCCACGCCTACAACGCACCGCTGTCGATCTACGAGCTGCACGCCGGCTCCTGGCGCTGCGAGCTGGACGATACCGGCGAGGTCGCGCGCTTCTACAACTGGCGCGAATTGGCTGAACGCCTGGTGCCTTACGTGCAGGAATTGGGCTTCACCCATATCGAGCTGATGCCGATCATGGAGCACCCGTTCGGCGGGTCCTGGGGCTATCAGCCGCTGTCTTTGTTCGCCCCGACATCACGCTACGGCACGGCGGAAGATTTCGCCTTCTTCATCGATGCCTGCCACCAGGGCGGCATCGGCGTGATCCTCGACTGGGTACCGGCGCATTTCCCCACCGACGAACACGGCCTGGCGCGCTTCGACGGCACCGCGTTGTACGAGTACGACAATCCGCTGGAAGGCTTCCACCAGGACTGGAACACGCTGATCTACAACCTCGGCCGCAACGAGGTGCGCGGCTTCATGCTGGCCTCGGCGCTGCACTGGCTCAAGCATTTCCACATCGACGGCCTGCGCGTCGATGCCGTGGCTTCGATGCTCTACCGCGACTACTCGCGCAAGGCCGGCGAGTGGGTGCCCAACCGCCATGGCGGGCGCGAGAACCTCGAAGCCATCGACTTCATCCGCCACCTCAACGGCGTCGCGGCCCACGAGGCACCGGGCGCGTTGATCATCGCCGAGGAGTCCACCGCCTGGCCCGGCGTCAGCCAGCCCACGCAACAGGGCGGCCTGGGCTTTGCCTACAAGTGGAACATGGGCTGGATGCACGACACCCTGCATTACATCCAGAACGACCCGATCCACCGCACCTACCATCACAACGAGATGAGCTTCGGGCTGATCTATGCCTACTCCGAGCACTTCATCCTGCCCATCTCCCACGACGAGGTGGTGCACGGCAAGCACTCGCTGATCGACAAGATGCCCGGCGATCGCTGGCAGAAGTTCGCCAACCTGCGCGCCTACCTCGCGTTCATGTGGGCCCACCCGGGCAAGAAGCTGCTGTTCATGGGCTGCGAGTTCGGCCAGTGGCGTGAGTGGAACCACGACAGCCAATTGGACTGGTACCTGCTGCAATACCCCGAGCACCAAGGAGTACAGCGCCTGGTCGGCGACCTCAACCGGCTGTACCGCGAAGAGCCGGCACTGCACGAACAGGACTGCCAGCCCCAGGGCTTCCAATGGCTGATCGGCGACGATGCGCACAACAGCGTGTACGCCTGGCTGCGCTGGAGCAGCCAGGGCGAACCCTTGCTGGTGGTGGCCAACTTCACCCCGGTGCCGCGCGAGGGCTACCGGATCGGCGTGCCGTTCGGCGAACGTTGGCAAGAGTTGCTCAACAGCGATGCCGGGCTGTATGCCGGGTCGAACGTGGGCAACCTGGGGGCGGTGGCCAGCGATGACATTGCCAGCCATGGGCAGCCACTGTCGCTGGCGCTGAACCTGCCGCCGCTGGGGGTGTTGGTGATGAAACCAGCCTGATAGCCGTCACACCCTCTCTGTAGGAGCGGCCTTGTGTCGCGAAAGGGCGCTCCTACAGTGCGATGGGGTGGCACAGTGCGAGCTTCTACCAGCGCATCCGCACGCCCAGGCTGCCAATCAGCCCATTCAGATCATTGTCATCCACATCGCTGCTGTAATCGGCACTGACGAACAGCGCCACGTTCGGCGTGACCCGCGCCACCAGCCCCAACCCCAGGTCCACCGAGGTCGAACTGCGCGAGCTGGAGATCTTGTCGACCTGGTCCAGCTTCACCGAGTCGCTGTTGCTGAAGTCATACCAGACGTTGGTGCGCACATAGGGTTCGATCGGCATGCCGCGCACTTCGTAGCGCGCCGACAGCTTGGCACCGACCCGGCCGCTCCAGCTTGGCTGGCTGTCGAACGCCTGCAAGGTTTCCTCCTGCACCTGGCTGCCCGGGAAGAACTGCTGGTTGATCAACTGCGCCTGGGGCTCGATCACCCAGCCGCCCCCCAGGCCGATGGGGAAGCCGCCCTCCACCGAGAAGGTCATCGCATGGCCGCTGTCGTCCACTCGCTGGCCGGTCTGGGAGCGGCCATTGACGTCGATGCGCGTGCCCATGGCCACGGCGTCCACGTGCCAGCCCTGCTCATGGGTCATGCTCCAGTACACGCCCAGGCTCTCGCCGCTGAGGTTCACCGCATTGCGTTGTTTGTCACCGAGCAAGGGGCGCATGCCGTTGAAGCTGCTCTGCAGGTTGTTGTGGCCGACGAAGATCCCGGCACGGTGAACGTTGCCTGCGCTGGTTTCGCGCACGAACAGGTCGGGGCCGATCATCAACTGCTGGCTGGGCGCCTCCAGCTGCGCCGGCGCCTGGGTCGTTGGCCGTGGCGCGCCGGGGAAGAACTGCGCCCACTGGCTGGCGATCATGTCGCTGGCCAGCGGGCCGTGGCGCTCGCTCATCTGCGTGGAAAATGCCGAGAGCATCCCCTGGTTGAGGCCATTGACGCTCAACGGGTCGAGGGAGAGTTGCGGGACCTCGGGCTGTTCCAGGAACCGGGCGAAGGGTTCGCCCTCCTGCAGTTCGAAGGCGAAGGTTTCCACCGGGGTTGCCAAGAGCAGCGACGTGGAAACCGCGCAGAAAAAAGCTTCGAAACGCAGGGGGTTCGAGGTGCTTTTCATGGCGGATCTCCTGTTGTTATGTGTTGGACAGCACGTTGAACAGCCGAGCAATCTGGCCTGATGTCACGGGCTGTACGACAAAAACAGGGGCGACCCAAACCAGCGCGCCAGCCTGCTTGAGCGCGCACAAAGGCGCGAGCTAGAGGCCCGGCACGAATCTTTACGTCTGTTGGTTCTGTTCAGCTAAGGAGAGGACAGGGCTTGCGTCAAGAATATGTGAAGGCTTTGGTAAGGGTTCGTTGAGTAATTCAAGCCATTGAATTTGTACAGAATTGGCAAGGCCATATCGTCAATGGTGATTGCTCGCCGGGCGGCTATGCCGAATCGTTGCTACAGGCGCACTTCCACGGCCAGCGGCAGATGATCGGACAGGTGTGTCCAGGGCTTGTGGCCGAGGATCTTCGGCCCATGGCTGTCGGCGTTGCGCAGGTAGATACGGTCCAGGCGCAGCAGTGGCAGGCGCGCGGGATATGTGCGGGCGAGCAGGCCGTGATGGCGTTCGAAGGCTTCATGCAGGCCCTGTTGCCGGCCCAGGGTGCGATTGCCGTGCAACTGCCAGTCGTTGAAGTCACCAGCGATGATCACCGGGGCATCGGCGGGCAGTGCATCGAGCAACTTGCTCAACAGTTGCAGCTGTTTTTGCCGATGGCTTTCCAGCAGCGACAGGTGCACGCAAATGGCATGCACCGGTGCTTGCCCGGGCACGTCGAGCACGCAGTGCAGCAGGCCGCGCCGTTCGGGGCCGGTGATCGACACGTCGAGGTTGCGGTGTTCGATGATCGGGTACTTGGACAGCAGCGCGTTGCCGTGGTGGCCGTCCGGGTACACCGCGTTGCGCCCGTAGGCGAAGTCGCTCCACATGCTGTCGGCGAGGAATTCGTACTGCGAGGTCTGCGGCCAGCCGGGGTAGCGGCTGGCGTGGCGGTCGTGGCTGCCCAGCACTTCCTGCAGGAACACGATATCGGCCTGGGTGCTGCGCACCGCCTCGCGCAGCTCCGGCAGGATGAAGCGCCGGTTGAAGGCGGTGAAACCCTTGTGGGTATTGACCGTCAGCACCTTGACCCGGTGCACGGCCGGGGCCTGGCTGACGCTGGCGAAACCTGGACTGCCGGCTTCGGGGTTCACAGGGACTCCTGTAGCGATTTACACGATTCTTGTGGGAGCGGGTTCATCGAGCCGTCGAACCGCCGCGAACACGGGCGTAGCCCGTGCCATGCACCGTAGTGTGGTCTTCGCGGGTATTTTGGTGATCATGGCTACGGATTAGGACCGCCCGTCCGTTGCCAGGTTCAGTCCTCCTCCCGCTGCAACACCATCAACAGCAACGACCGCCCCTGCACCTCGAACACCGTGTCGAACTGCAGATGCTGCGGCTTGCGCAGCTCCGGCCGATCGGTGTCGACCAGGCAGCTCCAGTACTCGCCCTGCGGCACCGCCGGCAGCTTGAACGGCACCACGTCGTGGTAGGCGTTGACGATCAGCAGCAGGGTCGCCTCGGCCCCGGGGCGGGCAATGCCGCTGACCTGGGCGCGGCCGTCCATCAGCATGCCCAGGCAACGCCCGTGCGGGTCTTCCCACTGCTCCACGGTCATCTCGCTGCCGTCCGGGGCCAGCCAAGTGACGTCCTTGACCCCGATCGCCTCGTTGTAGTCACCCACCAGAAAGCGCGAGCGGCGCAGCATCGGATAGGCCAGGCGCAGGCGGGTCAGGCGCTTGACGAAGGCCAGCAAGGCCTTGCCGTCCTCGTCCAGTTCCCAGTTGACCCAGCCGATCTCGCTGTCCTGGCAATACGCGTTGTTGTTGCCGTGCTGGGTGCGGCTGAACTCGTCGCCGGCGACGATCATCGGCGTGCCCTGGGCCAGCAGCAGGGTGGCGAAGTAGTTGCGCATCTGGCGCATGCGCAGGGCATTGATCGCAGGGTCGTCGGTCGGGCCTTCGACGCCGCAGTTCCACGACAGGTTGTTGTTGGTGCCGTCCTGGTTGTTCTCGTCGTTGTCCTCGTTGTGCTTGTCGTTGTACGACACCAGGTCGCGCAGGGTGAAACCGTCGTGGGCGGTGACGAAGTTGACCGAGGCGTAGGGCCGCCGGCCACGGTTGTTGAACAGGTCGCCGGAGGCTGTGATGCGCGCGGCGAAGTCGGCGAGCATGCCTTCGTCGCCTTTCCAGAAGCCGCGTACGGTGTCGCGGAAACGGTCGTTCCACTCTGCCCAGCCGGGGGCGAAGTTGCCCACCTGGTAGCCGCCGGGGCCGCAATCCCAGGGCTCGGCGATCAGCTTGACCTGGCTGAGCATCGGGTCCTGGCGGCAGGCCACGAGGAAACCGTGGCGTTCGCTGTAGCCATCGTGGTAGCGGCCGAGGATGGTCGCAAGATCAAAGCGGAAGCCGTCCACGTGCATCTCGCCAGCCCAATAGCGCAGCGAGTCGGTGACCAGTTGCAGCACGCACGGGTGGCTCAGGTCGAGGGTGTTGCCGGTGCCGGAATCGTTGATGTAGAAGCGCTTGTCGTCGGGCTTGAGGCGGTAGTACGAGGCGTTGTCGATGCCGCGCATCGACAGGGTCGGGCCGCGCTCGTTGCCCTCGGCGGTGTGGTTGTAGACCACGTCCAGAATCACTTCCAGCCCGGCGTCGTGCAGGTGCGCGACCATCTCCTTGAACTCGGCGATCTTGCCGCTGGCCAGGTAGCGCGGGTGCGGGGCGAAGAAGGCGATGCTGTTGTAGCCCCAATAGTTGTTCAGGCCCTTGTCGAGCAGATGCTGGTCGTTGACGAAGGCATGGATCGGCAGCAGTTCGATGCTCGATACCCCAAGCGCCTTGATGTGCCCGAGCAGTTCGTCGTTGGCCAGGCCCGCGAAGGTGCCGCGCAGCGCCTCGGGCACCGCCGGGTGGCGCATGCTGATGCCGCGGGCGTGCGCCTCGTAGATGATGGTGCGCTCCCAGGGGATCTGCACACGCTGGTCGCGGCCCCAGGTGAACGCCGGGTCGATGACCTTGCATTTGGGCACGAAGGGCGCGCTGTCGCGCTCGTCGAACGACAGGTCGTCGTCGGGGTGGCCGATGGTGTAGCCGAACAGGGCCTCGGACCATTTCAGTGTGCCGACCAGTTGCTTGGCATAGGGGTCGATCAGCAGTTTGTTGGGATTGAAACGGTGGCCGTTCTGCGGTTCATACGGGCCATACACGCGGTAGCCGTAGACCAGGCCAGGGTGCGCGTCGGGCAGGTAGCCGTGGTAGATCTCGTCGGTGTACTCGGGCAGCTCGATGCGCTCGAGCTCCTGTTCGCCGGTTGAATCGAACAGGCACAGTTCGACTTTAGTGGCGTTGGCCGAGAACAGGGCGAAGTTGACCCCCAGGCCGTCCCAGGTGGCGCCCAGAGGGAAGGGCATGCCTTCGCGGATGCGCGACGGGGCGACGGAGCGGGTTTTCTTCGGGGTGCGGGGGCTCATGGCGGTCCTCGTGGTGCGGGGGGAGGGGGATCCATCAGAGGATCGGTGCCGGCTCTTTCGCGGGTAAACCCGCTCCCACAGGTTCTCCATCACACCCAAGGCTAATGGTGATCCTGTGGGAGCGGGTTTACCCGCGAAGGGGCCGGCACAGCACTCAGCTTGCGGCAGGCTTCTTCACTGTCCTCGGCTTCTTCGCCGCCACCGGCTTCTCCACATTCGCCGCCTTCGGCTTGGCCGCCGCCTTCTTGCGCGGTGCGGCCTTGGGCGCTAACGCTTCAGCCTCGGCCAGCTTGCGGGCCATCTCCCAGTGGCGGATTTCCTGGCCCGCCGGCTTGCCCTCCGATTCCCAGATTTGATAGGCGAATTCGCGAACACGTTTCTCTTCGACACTCATCACGACGCTCCTGAATGCAGTTAGGCATGATCAATCAACACGTTGACCGGAAACTCCCCCAGTACGGTGCTCAACTTCAGCTCCTTTGAAGGGCTGACAGCACCGCCACCGAAAAGTCCCGAGCAGTTGGCAGGCGACAAGGCAAACGGCAGGATCAGCCGCGTATCGTCCCAGTTCTGTGCCGGGATCAATGGGGTTGTGGCGTTACCCAGCAAGCTGCTGGCAAGCCGTGGTGCGACAACGATGGCGCGCTGCTCCTCGCCCAGGCGGGCGAAGGCCAGCACTTTGTCGGCGTGGCGCCCCTGCACGTTGAGCGGCAGGTAGGCGCCACGCCGGAACAGTTCGGGGTGGCTCATGCGACAGTCCAGCAGCCGGGCGATCAGTGCCTGCTTGATGCGCCCGTCCTGCCAGTGGCCGAGCAGTTCGGCCAGGGGCGTGCTGGCGTCCAGGCTGGCACGCCTTGCAGCGTAGTCCACCGGGCGTCGATTGTCCGGGTCGACCAGGCTGAAGTCCCAGTACTCGTTGCCCTGGTACAGGTCGGGCACGCCCGGCGTGGTCATGCGCAGCAGGCATTGCACCAGGCTGTTCAGCGCGCCGGGGCAGGCGATCTGCCGCGCCGCCTCGTGCAGCGACTGGCGCAGCTGCTGGTTCTGCGCGTCCAGCAGCAGGCCGTTCACATAGGCGGCGCAGGCCTGTTCATAAGCCTCGTTCGGCGCCGCCCAGCTGCTGCGCAGCTTGGCCTCGCGCAGGGCTTTCTGTTGCCAACCGCCGATGCGCTCGGCGTAGTGGCGCAGTGCGTTGGCGTCATGCAGGTCGAGCGCCAGCGGCCAGCTGCCGAGCAGGGTCTGCCACAGCAGTAGCTCATCACCCGGGCCGGGCGCGGCGCCATCCTCCAGCGCCTCGCGCAGCGGCGCCGCCAGTTCGCGCCAGTGCTCCACCCGGCTGGCCAGCCAGGCCCCGCGCTCGCTGAGCACCGCCAGGCGCGCCCGGCAGTCTTCGCCACGCTTGTGATCGTGGGTGGCGGTGGCCAGCAGGTTGTCGGGGAAGTCGCGCAGGCGGCGCTGGGCTTGCGTGTGAAACCATTCAGGGGCGGCACTGAAACGCTCGGCCTCGAAGCCCACATCGTTGCGCGACAACAGCCGGGCGCTGCGGTAGAAGGCGGTGTCTTCCACGGCCTTGGCGGCGGTTGGCGCGGTCAGTTGCTGGAAGCGCACGCAGGCGTGACGCAGGTGCTTGCGTGGTCGGCCCGGGGGCAGGCGCCGCCAGGGCTGGCCGCCAAGCCACTGCGCCAGGTGCTCGAGCAGCGGCCAGTCGGCCTCGCTCAATGACTGACGGGCGTCAGCGAGGGCTTGCTGGAAGAACCCCTCGTCCTCAGCCGGGCGGCCACAGGCGTTGATGTAGGTGCGGTACACCGGGTAGTGCTCGGCCAGCGCCTGCAGCGCGCGGCGGATGGCACCGAGGGTGAGGTCGCGGGTCATCAGGTCGTCGCGGGCCACCTGCAGCAAGGCCAGGGCCACCGACTCGCAGTCGCCGGCCAGGCCGGCGTTGAGCACCAGGTGGCGAGCCTGGCGCACTTCCTCGGCAAACGCCGGCCGTTCGCTGACGGTGCTCCACAGCTCGGTCAGCGGTGCTTCGCCCGCCGGGTCGTGTTGCAGCAGCGAGACCTGGTTCATGAACTCGTAGCCGGTGGTGCCGTCGGTGAGCCAGTCGCGGTGCAGGTGTTCATCGGCGCCGAGGATTTTCTCGACGTAGATCGGGAAGTGTTCCACGCCCGCCTGCAGCGGTCGGCTCGCCAGCAGCCCGTCGACTCGCCGGCGCAGGTTGCGGCAGTAGCGGCGCGGGTCGGCCAGGCCGTCGATATGGTCGATGCGCAAGCCATCCACCAGCCCGCGCTCGATCAGCTCGAACAGCTTGGCGTGGGTGGCTTCGAACACCAGCGCACGCTCCACCCGCAGGCCGCCCAGTTCATTGATGTCGAAAAAACGCCGCCAGTTGATGTCGTCGGCGGCGGTGCGCCAACTGGCCAGGCGGTAGGTCTGGCGCTCCAGCAACTGGTGCAGGCGCTTGAAGCCGGCTTCGGTGCGGCTGTCGAAGGCGGCCAGGGCGCCTTCGAGGCTGGCCCCGGCGTCGACCACCAGGGCCAGGTCGCGGTGCAGCGCCATGGCGTCGGCCAGCGGTTCGGCGGCCTCGTGCAGCGCGCTGAAGTGTTGCGCCAGGGCCTGCAACCGTGGGTCTTCGGCACGGCCGAGAATGCGCCCGTAGTCCAGCGGGCAGATCGGGAAACGATGCGCGTGATGGGCGACCTCGAACCGGCCATGCTCGGCGTCGAAGGTCAGGGGCATGTCGCCGTTGAGCAGCGCCACGCCATAGTCGCTGCCGAGGAACGGCAACAGCAGTTGCCCGGCCAGCAGCGGGTCGCTGGAGTGCCACTGGATATCGAAGAACTCTGCATAGGGGCTGCGCCGGCCCCAGGCCAGCAGGCTCTGCCACCAGGGGTTGTCGGCGCCGCCCACGGCCATGTGGTTGGACACCGTGTCGAGGATCAGGCCCATGCCGTGCTGGCGCAAGGCAGCCACCAGGCGCTCCAGCGCGGCCTCGCCGCCCAGCTCGGGGTTGACCCGGGTCGGGTCGACCACGTCGTAGCCGTGGCGCGAGCCTGCACGGGCAGTCAGGATCGGCGAGGCATACACATGGCTGATGCCGAGCTGGGCGAAGTAGGGCACCAACGGCGTCGCGTCATCCAGGGTGAAGTCGCTGTGCAGCTGCAGGCGCAGAGTGGCGGTCAGCGCCTTCATCGATCACGCTCCCAGGCTTGTTCGCGGGCCTGGGCCAACAGCTCCAGGCGCCGCGCTGCGTCTTCGTCGTCGAGCAGCTCGAGGGCCGTGGCCTTGAAGCGGCGCCGCCAGTTGGGGTGGCCAGCGGTGGTGCCGGGCAGGTTGGGTTGCTCGTCGCAGCCCAGCAGGTCTTCCAGTGGCACCAGCACCAAGGGGGCGCGGGTGTGGCCGACGTAACGGATCGCCGCGTCAACCAACGCCCTGTCGTCCGCCAACGGGCCGTAGTTGTGCTCCAGGGTGCGGCGCAAGCCGTCGCGCTCCAGTGCCCGGGTGTCGCGCCAGTGCCCTTCGGTGGTGGCGTCGATCAGTTGCAGACGGTTGTGCCAGTCGATGTCACGGGCTTGCAGCCAGCCGGCCAGTGGCGCCAGGTCATGGGTGCCGGTGGTGGCCAGGGCGTTGTCCGGCCAATCGAGGATCGGCTTGAAGCGGCCGGGCGCATCCTGCTCGAAGGGCAGCACGCGCATGCCCAGCACGGCCTTGGCCGCCAGGCGCTCGCGCAGGCCTTCGGGCACGGTGCCCAGGTCCTCGCCAAGGATGATCGCCTGGTGCCGTACCGATTCCAGGGCCAGCAGGCGCAGCAGGTCGTCGAGCGGGTAGTTGAGGTAGGCGCCCTCGCGGGCAGTGGCGCCACGGGGGATCAGCCACAGCCGGCGAAGGCCCATCACATGGTCGATGCGCAGGCCGCCGGCATGGGCCAGGTTGGCCCGCAGCATCTCGATGAAGGCGCGGTAGCCGTTGCGCTTGAGGCCTTCGGGGGAGAAGGCGCAGATGCCCCAGTCCTGCCCCGCACGGTTGAGGATGTCGGGCGGCGCGCCGACCTTGAGGTCGGCCAGCAGCTCGTCCTGGCGGCTCCAGGCCTGGCTGCCGGCGCCGTCGGCGCCCACCGCCAGGTCGGCGATCAGGCCGATCGCCATGCCGTTGCTGCGCGCCGCGTCCTGGGCGCGTTGCAGGCTGCGTTCGCTGAGCCACTGGCAGAACGCGTGGAATTCGACACGGGCCGGGTAGGCGGCGGCGAAGGCTTCGACTTCCGGGTGGTAGGGGTCGTGCCAGGCCTTTGGCCAGTTGCGCCAATCGGCGCCCAGGCCCTGGTCCACCGCCTCGCTTTGCAGCACTTCGAAACGGCAATGGTGTTCGAGCCGTTCGCCGCCGGCCTCGCGGAAACTGGCGAAGTCTGCGCGCAGCGGGTGGTCGCCCTGGCTGAAGTCCTGGTACAGCGCTTCGAGCAAACGCTGTTGGGCCTTGGCGGCGCGTGGCCAGTCCACCAGCGGCTGTTGCTGCAGGTCTTCCAGTGTCTGCGCAAGCCCGCAGGCCTCGATGGCCATGCGCACGGCGCGTTCGCCCAGCAGGGCTGCGGGGCTGGCGTACAGCGCGTTGAGCAACAGCCGGCTGGACGGTGAATAGGGGCTGAAGTGCTGTTGGTCGAAGGCCGACAGCGCGTGCATCGGGCTGATCGCCAGGGCATCGGCGCCGCGCTCGGCGGCACTGCGCGCCAGCTGCTCCAGCGCCAGGCAGTCGCCATAGCCGCCATCGTCGGGGCGGCGCAGGCTGTACAACTGCACCGCCAGGCCCCAGCAGCGCGGTGGCGGTTCGCTAATGGCATCTTCGAGCGCGTGGCAGCGCTGCGGCGCCACGGCGAGGGTGAAGGTGCGGCCGTCGATGGCCAACTGGTGATAGCCAGTCGGCAGCCCACCCGGCAGGCGTGCTTGGGCGTCCAGCACCAGCGTGCGCTGGCTGGCGTCCTCCAGGGTGCAGTGCACCTGGCTGCCGGCGCTGAACCAACGTTGCAGGCCGAGGGGCTGGTCGACATCGACGGTCAGCAGCGGGGGCAGGTGTTCGCTGTCTTCGGCCTGCTCGACCAGGCGCAGGCTGCTGGCGATGGCCTGGTCGTCGTCAGCGGGGTGGCCAAGGGCTTGCAGCACATGGCGCAGCACCTCGTCGCTGACCTGCTGCGGGCGGTTGTTGGCGTCGATCCAGTCGCGGGCCAGGCCGACGCGGGCGGCCAGGCGGTGCAGGGGCTGTTCGCTCATGGCGTCTCCGGTTCGGGGGGCAGCAGGCTGACCACGCAGCTGTGCGCGGCAAGTGTCGAGTCGGGGTGGGCGTTGTCGCTGCTGTCGTACAGGCGCAGCGCCTGGGCCGGCAGTTGCGCGGCCTGGGGCTGGGCGCCGAGGTTGAGGTCGATACGCAGCTGCTGGCCGTTGCCCAGGCGCCAGCGCGCGGTGAGCGCCTTGTCGCCCAGCACCTCGGTACCCAGTGCGCGGGTGCCGGGCAGGTGCGGGATGAGGTGGCGTTTACGCAGGTCGAGCAGCTGTTGATAGAGGCCGTGCCAGCCGGCCAGCACGTCCTTGTGCTGCGGCCGGGAACGTTCGAAGGTGGTTTCGGCGTTGGGGTCGGGGATCTGTGCGCGTCTGGCGGGGTCGGCGAAGGCGTCGAAGTGGGCGAACTCACCACGCCGGCCCTCGCGCACGGCATCGGCCAGCGCGTCGTGGAAGTCGGTGAAAAACAGGAACGGTTTGCAGCTGCCGTCGTCGTCGCCCATGAACAGCAGCGGGATCATCGGTGCCAGCAGCAACAGCCCGGTGGCCGCGCGCAGGGCCTGCGGCGGGCAAAGGCGGGTAAGGCGCTCGCCCAGGGCGCGGTTGCCGACCTGGTCGTGGTTTTGCAAAAACAGCACGAACGCGCTGGGCGCAAGGTGGCCGCTGGGCTCGCCCCGTGGCGTGCCATGGCGGTTGGCCTGGCCCTGGAACACGAAGCCTTCTGCCAGGCAGCGTGCCAGCTGCTCGATCGGCCGCTGCTGGTAGTCGGCGTAGTAGCCTTCGGTTTCGCCCGTCAGTAGCACGTGCAAGGCGTTGTGGCCGTCGTCGTTCCACTGGGCGTCGAAACCCTGTTCCAGCAGCGCGGCCTGGTTGTGTTCGTTTTCCAGCACCAGCCAGATCTGCCGGCCCGGCGCTACCGCCGCGCGCACCCGCTGCGCCAGTTCGACGAGGAAGTCCGGCTGGTCGATGGCGTGCACTGCATCCAGGCGCAGGCCGTCGCAGCGGTAGTCGCACAGCCACATCAGCGCGTTCTGGATGAAGTACTCGCGCACCGCTGGCCTGCGAAAATCGATGGCCGCGCCCCAGGGCGTCTGCCGGTCCTGGCGAAAGAACGGGCTGGCGTACTGGTGCAGGTAGTTGCCGTCCGGGCCGAAGTGGTTGTAGACCACGTCCACCAGCACCATCAGGCGGTGGCCGTGGGCCTGGTCGATCAGTGCGCACAGCTCCTGCGGCGTGCCGTAGCTGTGCTGCGGGGCGAACGGTAGCACGCCGTCATAACCCCAGTTACGCTCACCGGGGAACTGGCCCAGCGGCATCAGCTCGATGGCACTGATGCCCAGCGCGGCCAGGCGTGGCAGCGTCTCGGCCACGCCGCGGTAACCGCCGAGCAGGCCGACGTGCAGCTCCTGGATCACCGCCTCGTGCCACGGGCGGCCCTGCCAGGGGTGTTGCCACGGATAGTCGGCAAGGTCCACCAGCTCGCTCGGCCCCTGCACGCCCTCGGGCTGATAGCGCGAAGCCGGGTCGGCCACCTTGAGCTGCCGGTCGATCCGCAGCTGATACCGCTCACCGGCCTGGCAGGGGGCAACGCCGACGTACCAACCGTCATCAACGGGCGACAGCTCAACGGCGGGCTGCCGCTCGACTTCCACGCTCACGCTGCGCGCATCCGGCGCCCAGAGGGCAAAGCGCGCCGACGTGGCGTCCACTACTTGCGCGCCATGCCTGTGCATCGTCCGCTCTCCGCTCAGTAATGGGCGATCTGGGTCTGCTTGACCAGGTCCTCATACAGCCGCGCGTAGGGTTCCACCGCCTGGCACCAGTTGAAGGGCTGGGTCATCGACAGGCAGCGCATGGCGTTGAGCAGGTGCTTTTTGCCATACACATAGAAGGCGCGGCTCAGCGCTTCGCGGTAGCTGTCCAGGGTCGAGTCGTTGAACAGGAACCCGGTGACGCCGTTCTCGATGGTGTCGGCCAGCCCGCCGGTATTGCGCGCCACCGGCAGTGAGCCGAAGCGTTGCGCGTACATCTGGCTCAGCCCGCACGGCTCATAGCGCGATGGCATCAGCAGAAAATCGCTGCCGGCGAACATCCGCCGGGCATCGGTTTCGTTGAAGCCGATGCGCACGCCGATGCGGCCCGGGTGACGCAGTGCCAGCTCGCGCATGGCCTGTTCTTCCTCGGGCTCGCCACGGCCGATGATGGCGATCTGGCCGCCTTGCTCGACGATGTAGTCGGCCACGCCCAGGGTCAGGTCCAGGCCTTTCTGGTAGACCAGCCGCGAGACCACGGCGAACAGCGGCCCCTTGGACGCGTCCAGGCCGAACAGCTCGCGTACCTGCTGGGTGTTGCGCGCCTTGCCGTCCCAGTCATTGAGGCTGAAGTTGTGCACCAGGTGCCCGTCGGTGGCCGAATCCCAGCTCTCGTCGATGCCGTTGGGGATGCCGCCGAGCAAGCCTTGCTGGGCCTTGCTGGCGAGGAAACCGTCGAGGCCGCAGCCGAACTCGGGGGTGGTGATTTCCCGGGCGTAGGTGGCGCTCACCGTGGTGATGTGGCTGGAGTAGGCCAGGCCCGCCTTGAGGAACGACAGCTTGCCGTAGAACTCCATGCCTTCCTGTTGCATGGCGTGGTCGGGGATCGCCAGCTCCGGGCTGCAGGCGCGGCTGTACACGCCCTGGTAGGCCAGGTTGTGGATGGTGAACAGGGTCGGGGTGCTCAGCCCGCGCCAGTGCATGTAGGCCGGGGCCAGGCCGGCCGGCCAGTCGTGGGCGTGCACCAGGTCGGGGCGCCAGTGGGCCATGCCTTCACCGGCGGCAATTTCTGCGGCGGCCAGGCCCAGGCGGGCGAAGCGGATATGGTTGTCTGGCCAGTCGCGGCCGTTGTTGGCGCCGTAGGGGGTGCCTTCGCGCTGGTACAACTCGGGGCAGATCAGCACATAGATCACCAGGCCGTCGGCCAGGTCCATGCGGCCGATCTTGCACGGTGGCAGTGCCGCGTGGCCGCCCAGTTCACCGACGATATGGATGGGGTTGTCGCTCTCCATCACCTGGGGGTAGCCGGGGATCAGCACCCGCACATCGTGCAGGTGGGCCAGAGCCCGTGGCAGGGCGGCGGACACGTCGCCCAGGCCGCCGGTCTTGACCAGGTCGGCGATTTCCGAGGTGACGAACAGGACCTTGCGCTTGTTGGGGTTGTGCTGGCGCTGGGCGCCGGGTGCCTTGACTGTCGGGGCGAGGCTGGGTGGCAGCGGCTCGCGGCTATCCGATTTGAATGCATCTACGTGAGGTTCGACAGCGGCACTGATCATACTTCTCTCCGTCCCTTGTTTTTGCGGGTGCGGGCACCCGTTGCGTTATTTCGTGCTGGTTCTCTCTGATCGGTGGTGCATCTTCGTAGTGCGGTCCTTGCCCGATATCGGTGCGCGCAGGCACGGCACGCTCGGCAATCCGGCCGAAAAGCGTGTAGACGGGTGGGGGTGGGTGGGCCTGGCGTGAGGAAGTCCCTTTGCGTTGGCCTACTTAGCTCCTGACCTGCCCGCATTTCGGAAAGTTCGACTTTTTTACGTCACTTTTTCCGAGCAAAACGCGGGCCGAATCTGGAGTGTAGGGGACGAAACGACATTCTTGTGACTTGCTGGTCATCTTTCTGCTGACCGTTCGTCCCCGCAAACGTTGGCGGGTGTTACAAAATTTGTACAGGTAGGGAAGTGCCTGGTCGGCGGGTAGGGCGGGGGGTGAAAACGGGCAGGGCGGGGAGCCGCTCGGCTCCCTGCGCAGGGGCGGTGACTCAGAGGCTGGCGGGCTTGCCTTGCAGGCGGGCCTGTTCCAGCAGTTGGTTCAAGTGCGCCACTTGCTGGCGCAGCTGGTCACGTTCGTCCTTCAGCTGGCGCAGTTCATCACGGCGTACGGACACGTAGAGGGTCTGGGTGGGAGTGGCAGGCATCAGGGTACCCATGAGCACACCTCGCAGGGCTGGCTGGTGACAAATCAAAGCGTAGTCGCTTCACGCGGCGCGCATTCTGAATTCTTTCCCTGGCCATGGGAACTTTTTTGTTTATCGTGGTCTCGCCGTTCGTCGGTGAACCCTCTGCGGGTACGCTGGACTAATCTGAAATCCTTAACGGCTGTAATCCATTTCTAACGGGAGCGTCACCACATGCAACTGGGAATCGTCGGGCTGGGCCGCATGGGCGGCAATATCGCAAGGCGGCTGATGCGCGCCGGCCACCGCACCGTGGTGCATGACCGCAACCGTGAAGCGATCACCGGGCTTGAAGGCGAAGGTGCGCAAGGGGCTCACGACCTTGGCGCGCTGGTGCAGAAGCTCAAGGCGCCGCGCGCGGTGTGGGTCATGCTGCCGGCGGGCGAGCCCACCGAGCAGACCATCGCCCAGCTGGCCGAACTGCTGGAGCCGGGCGATGCGATCATCGACGGCGGCAACACCTTCTATAAAGACGACATGCGCCGCGCGGCCGAGCTGGCCAAGCGTGGCCTGCATTACCTGGACGTGGGTACCTCCGGTGGCGTGTGGGGCCTGGACCGTGGCTACTGCATGATGATCGGTGGCGAGAAGGAGGTGTTCGAGCGCCTGGAGCCGCTGTTCAAGGCCCTGGCCCCCGGCGTCGGCGACATCCCCCGCACCCACGGGCGCAGCGGTGAGCACGAGCGCGCCGAGCACGGCTACATCCACGCCGGCCCACCCGGCGCCGGCCACTACGTGAAGATGGTGCACAACGGCATCGAGTACGGCCTGATGCAGGCCTACGCCGAAGGCTTCGACCTGCTGCGCAGCAAGGGCGGCGACGAACTGCCCGAAGACCAGCGCTTCGACCTCAACCTGACCGAGATCGCCGAAGTGTGGCGCCGTGGCAGCGTGGTCACCTCCTGGCTGCTGGACCTGACCGCCGACGCCCTGGTTGCCGACCCACAGTTGTCCGCGTTCAGCGGTTCGGTGTCTGACAGTGGCGAAGGGCGCTGGACCATCGATGCCGCCGTGGAGCAGGCAGTGCCGGTGCCGGTGCTGTCCAGCGCGCTGTTCGCCCGCTTCCGCTCGCGCCAGCAGCAGGGTACTTACGGTGACAAGATCCTCTCGGCCATGCGCCTGGGCTTCGGTGGCCACGTCGAGAAGAAAGGCGAATGACCAAACCAAACATCCCTGCCGCTCCACCCTGCACCCTGTTCCTGTTCGGCGCCAACGGCGACCTGGTCAAGCGCCTGCTGATGCCGGCGCTGTACAACCTCAGCCGTGATGGCCTGCTGGACCGCAACCTGCGCATCGTCGGGGTCGATCACAATGCGGCCAGCGCCGAAGCCTTCGCCGAGCGCCTGCATGCCTTCATGCTGGAGCGTGACCAGGGCCGCGAAGGCAGCGAGCGCTGCCTGGACGACAAGCTCTGGGCGCGCCTGGCCAAGCGCCTGGACTACCAGACCGGCGACTTCCTCGACCCGGCGACTTACCAGGCCTTGGCCAAGCGCATCGACAAGACCAGCCACGGCAATGCCATCTTCTACCTGGCCACCTCGCCGCGCTTCTTCCCGGAAGTGGCCCAGCGCCTGGGTGATGCCGGCTTGCTCGACGAGTCCGCCGGGGGCTTCCGGCGGGTGGTGGTGGAGAAGCCCTTCGGCACCGACCTGGCCAGCGCCGAAGCGTTGAACGCCCGCCTGCTGAAGGTGATGAACGAGCGGCAGATCTACCGCATCGACCATTACCTGGGCAAGGAGACGGTGCAGAACATCCTGGTCAGCCGTTTTTCCAATGGCCTGTTCGAGTCGTTCTGGAACAACCATTACATCGACCACGTGCAGATCACTGCGGCAGAGACCGTCGGCGTCGAGACCCGCGGCGCCTTCTATGACAGCACCGGCGCCCTGCGCGACATGGTGCCCAACCACCTGTTCCAGCTGCTGGCGATGGTCGCCATGGAGCCGCCAGCCGCCTTTGGCGCCGATGCGGTGCGTGGCGAGAAGGCCAAGGTGATCGGCGCCATCCGCCCGTGGACGACGAAGATGGCCCTGAAAAATTCGGTGCGTGGCCAGTACACCAGCGGCAAACAGGGGCGCAAGCCGCTGGCCGGTTACCGCGACGAGCCCAATGTTGGCAAAGACAGCCAGACCGAGACCTACGTCGCCCTTAAAGTGATGATCGACAACTGGCGCTGGGCCGGCGTGCCGTTCTACCTGCGCACCGGCAAGCGCATGAGTGTGCGCGACACCGAGATCGCCATCTGCTTCAAGCCCGCGCCTTATGCGCAGTTCCGCGAAAGCGAGCTGGAGCGGCCCAAGCCCAACTACCTGAAGATCCAGATCCAGCCCAACGAGGGCATGTGGTTCGACCTGCAGGCCAAGCGGCCCGGGCCGGAGCTGGTCATGGAAAACGTCGAGCTGGGGTTTGCCTACAAGGACTTCTTCAAGATGACCCCGGCGACCGGTTACGAGACCTTGATCTACGACTGCCTGACGGGCGACCAGACCCTGTTCCAGCGTGCCGACAACATCGAGAACGGCTGGCGCGCGGTGCAGCCGTTTCTCGATGCCTGGGCCAGCGAGGCGGGTGAAGTGCATGGCTATGCGGCCGGGGAGGATGGCCCGGAGGCTGGCAACGAGCTGCTGACCCGCGACAAGCGCGAGTGGCACAACTTGGGTTGAGGGTTGCCTGCATCGCCGCGTCCACATGTGCTGCGGGACCACTGTAGGAGCGGCCTTGCCGGGGCGCCGGACCGGCCGGAAAGGGCTGCAGAGCAGCCCCGGCAATGTTGAGGTTTGCTCAGGAACCGGGGCCGCTGCGCGCCCCATTCGCGGCACAAGGCCGCTCCTACACAGATCAGGCCATCATCTGTATTCCAGCGGAACGAGCACCCTCAACCAGGCATCCAACCTCAGGCCCACCCGCCAAAGGAGCCCCGATGCCTGCCCTCATCGAAGACTACGCCCTCATCGGCAACTGCCGCAGCGCCGCGCTGGTCAGCCGCGACGGCGCCATCGACTGGCTGTGCCTGCCACGCTTCGACGCCCCGGCCGTGTTTGCGGCATTGCTGGGCAACGAAGAAAACGGCCGCTGGCGCATCGCCCCCAGTGACCCAGTGGAGCACTGCACACGCCGCTACCTCGACGACACCCTGGTGCTGGAAACCCACTGGACCACCGCCAGCGGCCGGGCCCGGGTGCTCGACTGCATGCCCCTGGGTGACAGCAACGCCATCGTGCGCATCGTCGAGGGCCTGGCGGGCGCAACCGCGTTCGAGATGGACCTGGTGCTGCGCTTCGACTACGGCCGCAGCGTGCCCTGGGTGGAAAAGCTCGACCCGCTGACCCTTAGCGCGGTGGCCGGCCCCGACCGGCTGATACTGCGCAGCAGTGTCGAAGCCCATGGGCAGGACCATCACAGCGTTGCGCGTTTTCGCGTGCGCGCTGGCGAGCGTCAGGTGTTCAGCCTTTGCCACCAGCCCTCGCACCTGCCCGTGCAGCCCGGGTGCGATGTCGATCATGACCTGGCGCAGACCATCGCCCAATGGCAGGCCTTCGCCGCCCGCTGCCCGGACGTCGGCCCCTACACCCATCTGGTGCGCCGCTCGCTGCTGACGCTCAAGGCCATGACCTATGCGCCCACTGGCGGCATGGTCGCCGCCGTCACCACCTCGCTGCCCGAGCGGGTGGGTGGCGAACGCAATTGGGACTACCGCTACTGCTGGCTGCGTGACGCCACCATGACCCTGCTGGCCCTGATGAACCTTGGCTACTTCGACGAAGCCCAGGCCTGGCGCGAATGGTTGCTGCGTTCGGTGGCCGGCAACCCCGAGCAGATGCAGATCATGTACGGCCTGGCGGGGGAGCGTGACCTGCCCGAGTTCAGCTTGCCCTGGCTGGCGGGCTACGAGCACTCCCGGCCGGTACGCGTCGGCAATGCCGCCTCGGAGCAGTTGCAGCTCGATATTTACGGCGAACTCGCCGACGCCATGACCCAGGCCATCAAGGGCGGCCTGCCGCGCCATCCGCGCAGCTCCGCCATCGCCCGGCTGATCCTGCCCTACCTGGAAAGCATCTGGCGCGAGCCTGACGAAGGGCTGTGGGAGGTGCGCGGCGGCCGTCAGCATTTCGTGCATTCCAAGGTCATGGCCTGGGTCGCCTTCGACCGCGCCGCCAGCCTGGCCGAGACCACCGAGGAAGACCGCGAGCGAGGCAGGCACTACCGGCGCGTGGCCGACCAGATCCGCGCTGAAGTCTGCGCGCGTGGCCTGGACCCTTCCGGGCAGCACTTCGTGCAGGCCTATGGTTCGACCGAGCTGGACGCCAGCCTGCTGCAGATTGCCCTGACCGGTTTTTTGCCGGCGGATGATCCGCGCTTTCTGCGCACCCTCGAGCAGATCGAACAGCGCCTGCTGCGCAACGGCCTGCTGCTGCGCTACGACAGTGACAGCTGCAGCGATGGCCTGACGCCGGGGGAGGGTACGTTCCTGGTGTGTTCGTTCTGGCTGGCGGATGTGTATGTGCTGCTCGGGCGCCAGCAGGATGCGCAAACGCTGTATGAGCGGTTGACCGGGTTGTGCAATGACGTCGGGCTGCTGGCCGAGCAGTACGACCCGGTGGGTAAGCGGATGCTGGGGAATTTTCCGCAGGCGTTCAGCCATATCGGGATTATCAATACGGCGTTGAATCTGCACCGGGCGCGGTGTCCGGTGCGGGATAGGGCGCATAGGGCTGGTCGGGATAGTGGGTGAGGGCTACCAGGTGCCTGCCGTTGTTTTTGCAGCGCCTATGAGATCGAGCGCCGCCCGCGCGGCGCATCGCTGGCAAGCCAGCTCCCACAGTTTGTTTCGGGCCAGTTACTCCTGTGGAAGTACCGGCGCCTGCCTTGGTGCATGCCTTGAGACATGTGGGGCGGCGGCAATGCCCACACTGAAACCGCGTCGTACCAACAAGGCGGACAGTGATGAACATGCAGGAGTAATTGGCCCGAAACAGATGTGGGAGCTGGCTTGCCAGCGATGCGCCGCGCGGGCGGCGCTCGATCTCGAGGGCGCTGAAGATCAATCGCCAGGCATCAGGTAACCCAGACTCAATCCGAAGACGAGCGCCAGATCGCTATGACATGATGGCCGCCCCCGCGCACATACGCGCCTGCCATGAGAGGGACTGCTCAATGACTTCGTCGCCCCCCGACGGCCTGCCGGTCTACCGCCTGATCACCGGCAAGGACGACGCCAGCTTCTGCCAGCGCATTTCGCAGCTGCTCGCCTTGGGCTACAAGCTGCATGGTTCGCCCAGCGTCACCTTCGATGCCAACCTGGGCCACGTGATTGCCGCCCAGGCGGTGCTCTGGCCGACCATGAAAGAATGAACGCAATCACCCTGCGACAGGCTCTCGTCGAGGATGCCGACGCCATCGCGGCGCTGGTCAGCGAAGCCTACAGCCCTTACATCGCCAGAATTGGTCGCGAACCGGCACCGATGCTCGACGATTACCAGCAGGTCGTGGACGAGGACGATGTGTTTGTTGCCACGCTGGCCTCGCGCATCGTCGGGCTACTGGTCATGCGTCGGGAAGAGCGCGAGCTGCTGTTGGTGAACGTCGCCGTTTTGCCCGCATGCAAAGGGCAGGGCATCGGGCGGATGCTGATGGACTTCTGCGAGGCACATGCCCGCGCCGCAGGGTGTGAGGCTATCCGGCTCTATACCCATGAGCGGATGACCGAAAACATCGCGATCTATGCCCGACTGGGCTATCACGAGACGCATCGGGCTGCGCAGGACGGGTTTGAGCGGGTGTTCATGCGTAAGTCATTGCTGTAACCACGGCCTGCGCAGCCCTTTCGCGACACTGGGGAATATCCCGCAGGCGTTCAGCCATATCGGGATTATTAATACGGCTTTGAATCTGCACCGGGCGCGGTGCCCGGTGTTGGATAGGGCGCAAGTGGCTGATCGGGAGAGTGGGTGAGGGCTGCCAGGTGCCTGGCGGTGTTTTTGCAGCGCTCTCAAGATCGAGCGCCGCCCGCGCGGCGCTCGATCTCATAGGCGCTGCAGACCTGTCGCCAGGCATCTGGTGGCCCACACTCGATCCCCAGACGGACGCCAGATCGCTAAGAGGCAGACAACTGCAAAGCGCCCCCCCGCTACCTTGCCCGCCTCACCAAAGCAGCCCCCGCACAAGCCGCCGCAATCGCCAAAATCCCCACACACTGCAGCAGGCTCAACGTCTCTCCGAGCACCAGCCAGCCGGCAATCGCCCCGGCAGCTGGCGAGGCGCTGAGCAGTACGCCGAACACGCTCGGCGGCAGGTGGCGCATGGCGAACATGTCCAGCAGGAAGGGCAGCGTGCTGGACAGCAATGCCACTGCCAGCCCCACGGCCAGCACCGTGGGTTGCAGCAGCTGGCTACCGGCCTGCAACGCGCCCAGCGGTACGCCGAGCATCGCCGCCACCAGCATGCCGCTGGCCACCGCCTGGCGGCCATGCACCGCCACTCGCGTGCCCAAGGTCACGTACAGCCCCCAGGCCAGCGCGGCGGCCAGGGCATAGGCCACGCCGCGCAGGTCCAGCCCGTCTGCACCGGCACCCCAGGGCAGCAGCACCAGGCCGAACGCCGACAAGGCGATCCACAACAGGTCGATGCGCCGCCGCGAGCTCAACAATGCAACGCCCAGTGGGCCGATCACTTCGATCGACACCGCGATACCCACCGGGATGTACAAAAACGCCCGGTAGATCAGCAGGTTCATCAAGCCCATCATCAGCCCGTAGCCGACCAGGTCGCGCAGGTTGGCCTGGCGCCAGATGCGCCACGGGCGCAGCACTACCAGTAGAATCAGCGCCGAGAGGCCCAGGCGCAGCGCAGCCACGCCTTCCGGCCCCACCAGTGGAAAGATGGCCTTGCCGACGGCGGCGCCCGATTGCACTGACACCAGCCCCAGCAGGGCGGCAAGGATGGGGGTGAATGCCCCCGGGTTGGCTTGGCGCACAACGACCTCCACGCAGATTCGTGGCAGGATTCTACTGCGCCGGCCCCGAAGCATTGGCTGTATAACGCGCCGCAGGATGAGTGAATTGCTTTTTTCGGACCCTGAACATGAATGATTTGCCCAAGCGCCCGCTCGACAGCTTCGACCAGGCGATCCTGCGCATGCTGCAACAGGACAACAAGACCTCGCAGCGGGTGATCGCCGAGGCCATCGGCCTGTCGACCCCCGCCGTGCAGCGGCGCATCACCCAGCTCGAAGCCAGTGGGGTGATTCTTGCCAATACCGCCGTCATCGCCCCGGAAGCGCTGGGCCAGGAACTGACCGCCATCGTCGAGTCGCGCCTGTGCGACGACCGCTCACTGGTGATGGACCGCGCCAAGCGCTACTTCGCTGGAGTACCGGAGGTACAACAGTGTTACTTCGTCAGTGGCGGGGTGTCGTTCATCATCGTCATGCTGGCGCGCAACGTCGCGCATTTCGAAAAGCTGGTCAGGCAACACTTTGCCGACAACGACGATATCCAGACCTACCGTACGCTGATCGTGCTGGACAAGGTCAAGGTGGGGTTGGGGGTGGCGTTCCAGGCTGATGCCGGGTAGCAGGAATATATGTGACGCATCGAGTCACACATGATACTTTGCTGTCTGTGACTCATGGGGTCACACTCGCGCCTCTCGCACTGAATGGATACGGCGCGCCCCATGATCATCAGCTTTCGCCACAAAGGACTGCGGCTTTTCCACGAAACGGGCAACACCCGCGGCATCCAGGCTGCCCACGCCCAGCGCTTGAAGCGCCAACTGCAGTTTCTCGATAGCGCTCTCGTCGCCGACGACATGAGTGTGCCGGGCTGGCAGTTGCACCCACTCAAGGGTGAGTTGGCCGGCTTCTGGTCAGTCAGCGTGTCAGGCAACTGGCGGGTGGTGTTTCGCTTTGCGGGTTTTGATGTCGAATTGGTCGATTATCTCGACTATCACTGATCAGGAGGCTTTCCATGGCTATGTTCAACCCGCCTCACCCCGGTGAAACCCTGCGCGAGGACGTGTTACCCGCGCTGGGCCTGACGGTGAAGGCCTTCGCTGCGCACCTGGGCTTTTCCCGCGAAGCGCTGTCCCGTGTACTGCATGGCCGGGCGGCTGTCTCTCCCGACCTTGCCGTGCGCCTGGAGATGGCCGGCATCAGCACCGCGCGGCTGTGGCTGACCATCCAGGTCGACTACGACATCTGGCAGGCGCGACAGCGCCAGCAACCAGTGATCACGCGGCTGCACCAGGCTGCCTGAAGCGCCGCGATCAGAAGATATCCGAACGGGTGGCAAGGTGATCAAAACGGCCTATCCTGCCTACTGATCCCGAGGCCAGGGAAAAGGGCCGTGCAGGCCCTTTTGCCTTTTTGATGACAGAAGGAGCCTGCCATGCCCCGCCACGCCGCCAGTCCCCAATCCCATGACGCCGGTCTGCTGCGCTGGATCGGCGAAGCATTCACTGCCACCGAGCGCCAACACATCCTGGTTGAGGCCCTGGCTACCCGTAACAACAGGCTGGTGGCCCCCTACAGCAGCGATGATTATCGGGTGACGTTCGAAGACGAGCAGGTGCTGATCGAGCGCCATGACGAAAAGGACCGGCCTGCTGTGCGTGTACCGCTGGACGTATTCATCGCGGCACTGCGAGCAGGGCAGCAGCCCGACGCCTGACCGTGCAGCCCTCTTTACACATCGCTGTCACTGACCACGCAGTGCGCGACGCCTTTGACACCACTGGCGTGGGCACTCACATGGCGCACCTTGAACCCTGGGCTCTGCACTGTTGCCTTGGGCGTCCAGCCATCGCCGTTGTCCACCTGGTAGCTGATTGAACCGTCGGCATGCCAGGCCAGGCGCAGGCCGTACTGGTCGTTGCGATTGGGCGCGTTGAGGAAGTGATCGCTGATGACGGCCGTGTCGTTGACATAGGTGCGCAGGTGGAACGTGCGCTGATCGCTGCCGTTGCTCTGCGGTGAGCTGGACAGGAACAGGGTGTAGTCCTCGCGCTCGTCCTGGGCGGCGGCGAGGATCACCGAGGGCACCCATTTGTCGCCGGTGTGGTTTTCCTCGATGCTCACCTTGCAGGTCAGTTGACCGCGGTCGCCCACGTATTCACGCAGGAAATTCTCGTAGTGACCGTATGGCACATCGAACGGCAAGCGTTGGCCTGGCGTGCAGCCAAGCAACAGCCCAAGGCCAGACATACCCAGTGTTCTTGCGAGATGCTTCACGTTGCGTTCCTTGCTTTGGAAAGGGTATTTGCCAAGGCTCAGCCGTGCACGGGCCGCAGGAAGCTGCGTTCGTAGCTGAGGATGAAACGCTGCTCGGTGGCCAGGGCAAAGGCGGCGATGCACTCGGGGTCGGTTTCCGACGCCGTGCGGTACTGCTCGTAGGCGGCCAGGCTGGGGAAGCTGAACAGGGCGTAGGCGACGTTGTTGGCGCCTTCGCTGGGCAGGAAGTAGCCGTGGTGAGTGCCGCCCATGCGATTGACCAGGCCAATCCACAGCTTGCCGTAAGCCTCGAAAGCAGGGATTTGATACGGGTCGATGATGTACTTGAGGTGGCAGGTGATCATTGCACGCAATCCTTTGGGTGAGCCGGGGAGGCTCACCTTACAGGGGGCGGCGGCGGGCGTCGATGGGTGTTACGGCGTGTCCGCCTGGCGCCAGATCAGCTTCTCGGTGGGATAGCCTTGCTCGCGCGCCTGTTGCAGCAACTGCTCGCGGGTCTGGCGGCTGACCGTCGGGCTGCGCGACAGCAGCCACAGGTACTCGCGGTTGGGGTGGCCGACCAACGCCACGCGGTAGTCCGGGTCGTGGTACAGCACCCAGTACTCGCCCTTGGTCAGGTCGGGCGCCAGGCGGCTGAACCAGTTGTCGAAGCGCACCCACAGCTTGTCGGTGCGCCCGGACACTTGCGCCTGGGCGATGCCGTGGGCGCTGTTCCACTGGCCGTCCTGTTCCTTGCAGCGATTGTCGACGTCGATCCGGCCATCCGCGCGCAGCCCATAGCGCGCTTCGGACTGCACGCAATTTCGCTGGAAGAACATCGGCAGCCGCGCCAGCTCGTACCAGGTGCCCTGGTAGCGTTGCAGGTCGACTTGCTGGGTGGTGGGGGGCGGCGGCGGCTGCGCCGAGTTGGAGCAACCGGCCACTGCGAGGGTCAGGCAGGACAGCAGCAAAGCCGTGCGCATCGTCATGGGTACCTCCTGGCAAAGTGAAGGGTCACCTGATGTTCGATGCGCAGGCCGGGCAAAAGGTTTTACCGGATCAACGCGAAGTTTCTATGCGCAGCACTTCGGTGTAGATGGCGTCCACCGTCTGGTCGACCTTGAGGTTTTTCATGCGTTTTTGCAGCTCGGGGTCTTCGACCTTGACCACCTGCAGCTTGCCTTCCGGCGGCAGCAGGCTGACTTCGTGGGTGTTGAGGTCGATCTTCTTGATCTGCGAGGTGACCTTCACCTGACGGAAGGCTTCGCCACCGGGGTTGGGGTTGTCCTTGGTGGCGCGGATGGTGCCAGCCTCTTCCGAGGCTTTCGGTGCGCCGCCGACGTTGGTGTTTAGCACGTAGGCCACCGCGCGGGTCACATAGATGTCGACCTTGTCGCCGACCTTGAGGTTGGGCAGGGCCTTGGCTTGTTCCGTGAGCTGGAAGGTCACGTCCTTGTCATGCGGGCCCTTGACGGTGACCTGGCGGTTGGCCTGGTCGATGGCGGTAACTTGCGTGCTGACATGGCTTTCCAGTGCTTCGCTGGCGATCGGCAGTTGGGCGGCGTGGGCGGTGAAGCTGGCGGCGGACACTAACGAGGCGAGCGCAATGGCGCGGGCGAGGGAACGGGTTGGATTCATTGGCCTGTCTTCCTTGTGATCGATACCGGTGAGTGGCATGCGAGGTTCAAGCATAGTCACAGGTTGGCCAGTGTGTGAGCGACCTGGTGTCGCTGTGGCCTCAGGCCAGCGTGTGAGTGGCGGTCAGCCGCTGCGACTTGCCCTGCGATACCGTCGGGACCGGCACCGCATTCTTCGCCGCCAGCACCTCGGCCATCACGCTGACCGCGATCTCCGCCGGGGTCTTGCTGCCGATATGGATGCCGATCGGCCCGTGCAGGCGCTCAAGCGATTGCTCGGTCTCGCCAAAATGCTCGATCAGCCGTTCGCGACGCAGCTGGCTGTTACGCCGCGAACCGATGGCGCCGACGTAGAACGCCGGGCTGTGCAGGGCTTCGAGCAGGGCCAGGTCGTCGAGCCTGGGGTCGTGGCTGACGGCGATGACGCAGCTGCGCAGGTCGGCCCGGAAGGCGCGCACCACGTCGTCCGGCATGCCCGCGAGATGCTCGACGCCGGCCAGCGCCCAGCTGGCCAGGTACTCCGGGCGCGGGTCGCACACCGCCACGCGGAAGCCGTTGAACAGGGCCATGGTCGCCAGGTATTCGGCCAGCGCGCCGGCGCCGATCAGCAACATGCGGTAGCCGGGGCCGAGGGTGTTGCGCATGTGCTGGCCGTCGAAGCTGAACTGTGCAGGGGTGGCGGTGGCCTGTAGGGTCACGCTGCCGTCCTGCAGGGCAAGGTCGCGACATACCAGTTGGCCGCTGTCGAGCTGCTCGAGCAAGCGCTGCAACAGCTGGGGCTCGGGGTTGAATTCGAGGATCAGTTCCAGCGTGCCGCCGCACGGCAGGCCGAAGCGGTGCGCCTCGTCGGCGCTGATGCCATAGCGGACCACCTCGGGGGCGCCGACAGGCAGCCCGGGGCCACCGTGGGCGCTGGTGTAGCGCTGGATCAGGTCGTCTTCGATGCAGCCGCCGGAGACGCTGCCAACCACCCGGCCATCATCGCGCAAGGCCATCATCGAGCCCACCGGGCGCGGCGACGAGCCCCAGGTACGGGCCACAGTTGCGAGCAGCACGCGGTGACTGGCCTTGAGCCAGTCGTGGGCGGTGCGCAGGACCAGCAGATCGATGCTTTCCATGGTGTCCTCTTGTTGTAGCGCTCCTACAGGGCAGCGTTGGCTTAGCGCATATGCAAAATGATCGGGCTGCTGCTGGCCGGGTCGGTATGTTCACGCAACTTGCCGACCGCCTTGGCGTCCACGGCGCCGCCCTGGTTGCCCCAGGTCGCGCGGGCAAAACTCAACACCTCGGCAATCTCCCGGTCATTGAGCTGCTCACGAAACGCCGGCATGCGGTAGGCGTCGGGCACCCCGGCGGCGACGATGCGCTGCGAGCCGTTGAGGGTGATGTTGATCGCCGAGGCGTTTTCGCTGGCCAGCATCGAGGTGGCGCCCGCCAGCGGCGGCATCCACTCGGCCTGGCCCTGGCCATCCAGGCCATGGCAGCTGGCGCAGCGGGTCACGTAGGTGTGCGCGCCGGGCGCTTCCAGGCGGCTGGCGGCGGACACGGCCTGGTACTGCCAGGGCGCGCCGTCGCGCTGCGGGTCGCCCGGCAACGATTTCAGGTAGCGGGCGATGGCGGCCAGGTCATCGTCGGCCATGAACTGCGTGGAGTTGTTGAATGCCTCGGTCATCGAGCCGTACACCACGGCGTGCTGGTTGCGCCCGGTCTTGAGGAACTGCACGATCTGCGCCTCGCTCCAGCGGCCCAGCCCGGTGTTGGGGTCCTGGCGCAGGCTCGGCGCGTACCAGCCGTCGAGCAGGGCGCCGGCGAGGAAGGGCACACCGGCCTCGTCCAGCGCCTTCTCGTTGAACGCCAGGCCCCGCGGGGTGTGGCAACTGCCGCAGTGGCCGGGGCCCTGGACGATATAGGCGCCACGGTTCCACAGCGCATCCTGCCCGGGCTTCTGTGCATAGGGCGTGTTCGGCGCGAACAGGCCGTTCCACAGGGCGATCGGCCAACGCAGGTTCAGCGGCCAGGGGATGCTGCTGGCGATGTTGGCCTGGTTGGCCGGATGCACGCCCTGCATGAAGAAGGCATACAGCGCGCGCACGTCGTCGTCACTGAGCTTGGCGTAGGACGGGTAGGGCATGGCCGGGTACAGCCGGCGCCCGCCCGGTGCGACGCCGTGGCGCACTGCGCGGTCGAAGTCGGCCAGGCTGTAGCCGCCGATGCCGTGCTGGCGATCGGGGGTGATGTTGGTGGCATGGATCGCCCCCAAGGGCGTTGCCATCTCCAGCCCGCCGGCGAACGGCGCCTGGCCGGGCAGGCTGTGGCAGGCCACGCAATCGCTGAGCCGGGCGACGTACTCGCCACGGCTGACCAGCGCCGCGTCCACTGGCGTGTCGGCGCTGAAGGGCGAGGCAGGCTCGCGAGTGACGTACCAGGCCAGCAGGCCTGCCGCGACCAGGCACGGCAGGGCCAGCCAGCCCGCGATTGTTGCGAAGCGACGGTTGTTCATGGGCGGTCCTGTCGGGTCAGCTGAAGCTGTAGCGGCTAAGGGGCAGGCTGCGGATGCGCTGGCCGGTCAACCGCGCCACCGCGTTGGCCACCGCAGGCGCTACCGCCGGCAGTGGCGGTTCGCCTATGCCGCCCATCTTCGCGCCGCTCTCGACGATGCGCACATGCACCCGGGCCATGCGCGAAGGCGGCAGGATCGGGTACAGGTCGTAGTTGCGCGCCCTCGGCATGCCGTCGAGCCACACCGCTTCCTCCACCAGCGCCTGCGACAGCCCCAGGGCTACCGCGCCATTGACCTGGGCCTCGATGATCGCCGGGTTGACGATGCTGCCCGGGTCGATGGCCTGCCAGATGTCGTGCACCTTCACCTGGCCGTCGTCGATCGACACCTCGGCGATCACCGCCGCCTCCGAGCCGAACGGCGAGGCCATGGCCACGCCCCGGGCGCGCTTGCTGCCGTCTTCGGCGGTGAACGGCCCGCGCTTCCAGCCGCCGGACAGTTCGCCCACTGCTTGCAGCAGGTGGGTCAGGCGTTGGTTGTCGCGCAGCAGGTGCAGGCGCAGCTCGAACGGGTCGTGGCCGCCCTTGTCGGCCAGTTCGTCGAGGAAGGCTTCATAGAAGAAGTCGTTCAACGAATTGCCCACCGAGCGCCAGTAACCGAGCATGGCCGGGCCTTTCACATACACCTGCGCAATGCGCTTGTTGGCGATGGCGTAGGCCTTGCCCGACAAGCCTTCGAGGGCGGTGGGGTCGAGTTTTTCGCCCTGCTGGCCGGCCAGGGCTTCGGTGGGGCCTTCGGTGGCGCTGACGGCCTCGATGGCCACCGGGAAGCCTTCGGCGTCCAGCCCGGCGCGGAACTTGACCGCAGCCACCGGGCGCAGCACGTCGCGCAGGAACTCTTCCTCACGGGTCCAGATCAGTTTCACCGGGCGCCCGACCGCCTTGGCCAGGGCGACGGCCTGGGGGTAGGGGTTGGCCGAGTCGTAGAGGAAGTGCCGGCCGAAGAAACCGCCCAGCAACGGCGAATGCAGGGTGATCTGCGCAGCGTCGAGGCCGGTACGTTTGGCGATGTCGTCGCGGAACATGTCCGGCGCCTGGTTGGGCAGCCACACCTCCAGGGTGCCGTCGGGGTTGAACCGCGCGGTGGCGGACGGTGGCTCGAGCTGTGCGTGGTTGAGGTACTGGTTGTGGTAACTGGCCTCGACTGTGCTCTTGGCGCTGGCCAGGGCGGCGGCCACATCGCCTTCGTTTTCGTCGTCGCGGGGCGTGCCCGGCTGGCTGGCCAGGTGTTCAAGCCAGGCGGCGCTGGAAAAGTCCGCCGGCATCGGCCGCACCTTGCTGTCGGCGCCAGGCGCCTGCCAGTCCACCTGCAAGGCTTCGACCGCCCGTTTGGCATGCCACCAGCGTTCGGCGACCACCGCCACCGCACCGGGCAACTGATGCACCGAGTGCACGCCCTTCATGGCCTTGACCTGGTCTTCGTTGCGCAGGCTGGCCACCGTCATGCCCAGGCGCGGCGCATGTTGCACGGCGGCGTGGAGCATGCCGTCGAGCTTGACGTCGATGCTGTAGACGGCCTTGCCGGTGGACTTGTCGTAGGCATCCAGGCGCCGCACCGGCTTGCCGATCCAGCGGAACTGGCTGGGGTCGCGCAGGGTGATGCCGGCTGGGTCCGGCACCGGCAGGTCCATGGCGCGGCTGGCCAGTTCGCCGTAGCCCAGCGAGCGGCCCGAGGCGGCATGGATCACCTTGCCCGGCTCGGTGCCGAGTTCGCTCACCGGCACCCCCCACTGCTCGGCGGCAGCCTGCATCAGCATGGCCCGGGCCAGCGCACCGAGGCGGCGCATGGTCGGGTAGCTCATGCGCACCGACATGCTGCCGCCGGTAATGCGCATGCCGTTTTCCATCACCACGTAGGCCTCGCCGGGCGGGGCGCTGTCGACCACGAAGCTGGCGGGGTCGGCGTCCAGTTCTTCGCCGACGATCTGCGCCATGGCGGTGAAGGTGCCCTGGCCGCCTTCCATGAACGGGCTGAGCAGGCGAATGCTGCCGTCCGGGCGAATTTCCAGGAACGCCGGCACCTGGGTGCCGCGCTCGGCAGTCGCCGCCGCAGCCTGTACCCGTGGCGCGCCCAGTGGCAGGCCAAAGCCGAGCACCAGGGCGCCCACGGCGGTGCCGGCGAGGAAGCGGCGGCGCGACAGGTTGACGGTTTCGCCCACGGGCAGCTTGAGCAAGTCTTCGGGGGTGTCGATGCGCGTGCTCATCAGGCGTTCTCCCCTTGGGCCAGCGCATGCACGGCAGCATGGATGGCGTTGTAGGTGCCGCAGCGGCACAGGTTGACCATGGCCGCGTCGATCTGCGCATCGCTGGGTTTGGCGGTGTGCTTGAGCAGCGCGGTGGCTGCCATCACCTGCCCGGACTGGCAATAACCGCACTGCGCCACCTGGTGCTCGACCCAGGCCGCGACCACCCGCTTGCCGACGGCGTCGGCCTCGATCGCCTCGATGGTGGTCACCTCGCGGCCTACCACGCCGGCCACCGGCGTCACGCAGGCGCGCACCACGTTGCCGTCCACCAGCACCGAACAGGCGCCGCACTGGGCCAGGCCGCAGCCGTACTTGGTGCCGGTCAGGCCGAGATCGTCACGGATCACCCACAGCAACGGGGTGTCGGCTTCGGCGTCAACCTGGTAGGTCTTCTGGTTGATTCGTAGTTCCATGATGGTGGGCTCCATGGCTCATCGTGCGGATCATCGGTTGATGTCGGATCGTTATGGGCAGGGTGGCGCAGCGAGGCGCCGCCTCTGTTGGCAACAGTTGTCGAACCTGAGCGAACTTTAGTCCTGGGGAACCGGGTTTCCCATCCATGGGCCTGCAGGTTCAGAGGATCAGGCAAGCATTCCAGCGGATTGCGCTAGTGCGGCAGGGCAGTGCGGC
>NZ_JBOBDM010000056.1:0-40305 GCF_050586605.1 Pseudomonas sp. ES1
GCTATTCAATCCTTCCAACCTCGGTTCAAGGCAAAGGTCTTTTGCGCCTCGGATAGCTCTGCAGGCGGCGCCAGGGGTGCGACAATTATTACCGTCCGATGACGTGACTTTCCCGCACCGACCCTGCGTCAAGACTTAGGTTCGGGGCAATCCTCGCACCCGGACAGAGCGATGCCAGCGTACCGTGCTGCGCATTTCTGGACCTCCACCGCCCTATACACTGAGGTAAGAAGCAAAATGGCCAAGGCCGCCGATGTCGTTGTGCAATGCCTGGAAAACGAAGGTGTCGAGTATGTGTTCGGCATCCCTGGCGAGGAGAACCTCGACCTGCTCGAGTCCCTGCGCAAATCGAAGATCAAGCTGGTACTGACCCGCCATGAGCAGTCCGCAGGCTTCATGGCTGCCACTTATGGCCGCCTGACCGGCAAGACCGGCGTCAGCCTGTCGACCCTCGGCCCCGGCGCCACCAACCTGGTGACCGCCAGCGCCTATGCCTACCTCGGCGGTATGCCGATGATGATGATCACCGGCCAGAAGCCGATCAAGAAGTCCAAGCAGGGCCGTTTCCAGATCATCGACGTGTGCGGCATGATGGACCCCATCACCAAATACACTCACCAGTTCGCCTCGGCCGACAACATCCCGGCCCGCATGCGTGAAGCCTTCCGCCTGGCCGAAGAAGAGAAGCCAGGTGCCGTGCACCTGGAACTGCCGGAAGACATTGCCGCCGAGCAGACCGACGCCCTGCCGATCCCGCGCAGCCTGCACCGCCGCCCGTTGGCCGAGCACGTGGCCATCGAAGCCGCCGTCGAGAAGCTGAAGAACGCCCGTAACCCGATCCTGGTGATCGGCGCCGGCGCCAACCGCAAGATGACCGCCAAGGTCCTCAAGCAACTGATCGACAAGACCGGCATCCCGTTCATCACCACCCAGATGGGTAAAGGCGTGGTCGACGAGCGTCACCCACGCTTCCTAGGTAACGCCGCGCTGTCCTCCGGTGATTTCGTGCACCGCGCCGTCGAAGCCGCCGACCTGATCGTCAACATCGGCCACGACGTGATCGAGAAACCACCGTTCTTCATGGTTCGTGGCGGCACCGAAGTGATCCACGTGAGCTTCCGCTCCGCCGAAGTGGACGCCGTGTACTTCCCGCAGGTGGAAGTGATCGGCGACATCGCCAACGCCGTATGGCAGATCAGCGAAGCCCTGACCGACACCAGCCACTGGGACTTCACCCGCCTGCTGGCCATCCGCGAAGCCAACGAAGCGCAGATCGCCGAAGGCGCCGACGACAACCGCTTCCCGGTCTACCCGCAGCGCATGGTCGCCGACATCCGCCGCGTGCTGCCGTCCGAAGGCATCGTTGCCCTGGACAACGGCATCTATAAGATCTGGTTCGCCCGCAACTACAAGGCGCACAAGCCCAACACCGTGCTGCTCGACAACGCCCTGGCGACCATGGGCGCCGGCCTGCCGTCGGCCATGGCGGCGCACCTGGTATACCCGGACCGCCCGGTGATCTCGGTGTGCGGCGATGGCGGCTTCATGATGAACAGCCAAGAGCTGGAAACCGCAGTCCGTCTGGGCATGCACCTGACCGTGGTGATCCTGCGTGACGACGGCTACGGCATGATCCGCTGGAAGCAGGCCAACATGGGCTTCACCGATTTCGGCCTGGACTACGGCAACCCGGACTTCGTCAAATACGCCGAAGCCTACGGTGCCAACGGCCACCGCGTGGAAAGCGCCGAAGGCTTCCTGCCGCTGCTGGAGCACTGCATCAAGACCCCAGGCGTGCACGTGATCGACTGCCCGGTCGACTACAGCGAGAACGACCGCATTCTCAACAGCGAGCTGCGTGAGCGCGCGCTGGCGGTCTAAACCGTAGCAACACATCGTTGGCAAGCCGGCCCCCGCAGTCTAGCGGGAGTCGGCTTGCCGACGATGGCCCACCGCTAGACAGCGCTTGTTACCGCTTCACCATAAGCATCTACCGCGCCCCACGGTCCTGCCTTTGGCACGCTCAGGTTCCTAAGCCTTTATGGAGAACCCGAGATCGTGACCATTGGATCGACTCATAACCATCCCGCCAATCTTGCCATTGAGCCAACGACTCCGGTTCTGCCTTGGGCTGCCCGCTTCCCCAACCCTCCCGATCTTTGTTTCGATTATCGCCGCTTGCTCGAACAGTACTGCCTGCGCACGGCTATCGATACCGTGATCAACCTTTGCAGCCACACAGATGCACGATTCAGGGGCGACTTCACCCTTGACGACTATCCACATTATCAGATCCGCTAACTGGCGATTTGAACCAAGTGCGTAGGATTGTTCTTTCAGGCGTTTGCGCATTCTCCAGTCGTGCCATGGGAATCTCCTGACTATTGCTCCTTTAGCTTTGCCCGTTCTACTGGCGGCCTTCCACAACAACCACAAAAGGAAGCCGCCATGCAGCAGCAATGTTCTCCCGTCAGCCCCGTCCGAATCGCCGTCATCCAGTACGATTCGCAAGTCGGCCTGGAACACTCCGGCGACAACCTGAACAGAGGCCTGACCCTGGCCCGCCGAGCCGCACGCGAAGGCGCTAACCTGATCGTACTGCCGGAACTGGCCAACACCGGCTACACCTTCCAGTCTCGGGCCGAAGCCTATGCTCATGCCGAAACGCTGCAGGATGGCCCAAGCCTGCAGGCCTGGGCGCAATTTGCCCGTGAGCAGCAGGTGTACCTGGCTGCCGGTTTCGCCGAGCGTGATGGGCTAAAACTCTATGACAGTGCGGTGCTGTTTGGTCCCGAAGGACGACTTGGGCATTACCGCAAAGCGCATCTGTGGAACCAGGAAAAGCTCTGGTTCACCCCGGGGGACTTGGGCTTCCCGGTATTCGAAACGCCCATCGGCCGTATCGGGCTGTTGATCTGCTGGGACATCTGGTTCCCGGAAGTACCCCGGCTTATGGCTGCCCAAGGCGCCGATATCATTTGCAGCCTGAACAACTGGGTGTGGACGCCGCCGCCGCTGTTCGACGAAGCCGGGCGCTGCATGGCGTCGTACCTGACCATGACCGCCGCCCACGTCAACAATATCCACATCGCAGCCGCCAACCGCATAGGCCGTGAACGTGGTGGGCGTTTCCTGGGTTGCTCGCTGATCGCCGGCACCAACGGCTGGCCTATCGGCGAGGTGGCCAACGCCGAGGAGGAGTGCATCCTGTACGCCGATGTAGATCTCGTTGCGGCGCGTTCGGCCCCGATCTGGAACAGCCTCAACGACCTGCCCCGGGACCGACGCACTGATCTGTACGACGCTACCTTGGGGTATCGCTTGCATTCGGCGATGCCACGTTGAGGGGGGGAAGAGGTCGTGGAACATGCTCTCTCTCAACATCGACAACGTGTACCTGCCCTGATCCTCAGCAGCCTGATTGCGCTGCTCGTTGCCGCCCTGGCGCTTGACCAGTGGCCAGACTATGCACAGCTCACCGCGACACTGGATCAGCCATTGAGCCGGTTGCGCTGGATCATCGGCGATATCAGCGAAGTCGCCTTCTACAAGCACGAACTGCCTGCCTTGGGGCTTCTGCTGGGCGCAAGCCTTGCGCACTGGGCGCACTTGCGAGGTCATCGCTGGCAAGGGTTTGCCATCTGCTATGGCACCGGCCTGTGGCCGTGGCTGTTCATCAGCTCGTTGCTCGGTTTGCTGTTGAGCCATGCGCTGTGGGGCTGGACCCTCGCCAGCGGCCTTTGGCAACCGACCTTCGTCGCCTTCGTATCACTGCCAGCTGCCATGGTGCTGTTGTTCGGCGGTGGCTGGCGGGTGGCGATCAATGGCGCGCTGCTAGGCGCATTACTGGTAACGCCTGCCAGCCTGTTGCTGGTCAATTACCTGTGCTATCCGCTTCAGTTGCCCGCGGTGATCGGCAACGTCAGCGGCATGGCCCTGGCAAGCGTAATGGCGTTCCTGTTGTGCAAGCGGTTCCCTGGCCTTGTACGTGATGGTCAGCGTCCTGTAAGGCCTGCACCCGTTGCCAGCAACCCAGACTACGGGGTGATCTGGACGCTGCGCCGGGTTTTGGCCGACTTCAGCGAAGCACCGTTCTTCGGCAATGAACTGGCGAGTCTCGGGTTATTGCTTGGCGTGGTGTTGGCTTACGTGCTGGCTCCGGCGGCACCGGCCTACGGCTCGCAACTGGTCCTGCAGATGCTGGCAGGGCAGGCGCTCGCCTCGTTGTTCGGCGTGCTGTTCTGGCGACGTCAATGGATCGAGCGAGGCTGGTATCCCACCTACATCCCGATCGTTTCGATTGTGCCGGCCGCAGTGCTTACCCTAGGTGGCAACTGGCAAGTATTGGTCTCCAGTGCCGTGCTGGGCGCGCTGATTGCGCCGCCGTTGGCCGTGGCGATCAGCCAGCGCTTGCCGGGCTACATGCATGGCTATATCGGCAATGTGTTGTCCATGGCTATCAGCACCTTGGCCATCGTGCCGCTGATCAATCTACTGCCAGGGGGTGAAGCATGATGCGTTTGTCGGTCGGCAGCCTGGGCGGCACGGTGAGCATGCAGGCAGAGGCAGGAGGGCAGGGTGTAACCCCGAAACTGGACTGTGAAGCGCTGCTGGCGATGCTGCCGCAGTTGCGCAACATCGCCCGTATCCGCACCGCCACGCTGTGCCTGCTGCCCAGTGCGTCACTGGGCTTCGAGACTCTACTGGGGGTACTTGCGTGGGCCCGTGAAGAGATCGAGGGTGGCGCACAGGCCGTGGTCCTAACCCAAGGCACCGACACCCTTGAGGAAACCGCCTGGTTTCTTGATTTGCTCTGGCCCTTCGAAGAGCCCTTGATCATCACCGGGGCCATGCGCTCAGCTAGCCAGCCGGGTACTGATGGCCCGGCGAACCTGCTGGCAGCGGTGCAAGTGGCGTTGGATGTGTGCAGTCGCGGGCGCGGTGCATTGGTGGTCATCAACGACCAGATCCATGCGGCCGGGGCAGTTCGCAAGACGGCAAGCCTGGCAATGGCTGCCTTCGAATCACCCGGCAGCGGCCCGGTGGGCGTGATGGTGGAAGGCGTCGCACGTTACCGCCATCCGCCGTTGCCCCGTCAGGTACTGTCATTGCCAGCGCATACGACGCATCGTGTTGCTCTGCTGGAGTCCTGCCTGGATGCTGACACTGCCTTGCTGCAGGCGCTACCGCAGCTGGGATATGACGGGCTGGTAGTGGCGGGCTTCGGCGCAGGCCACGTTTCCCTTGTCTGGGCTGAGGCTATGACGGCCCTCGCCAGTTACATGCCCGTTATCGTCGCCACGCGCACCGGCAGCGGCCCGACGGCGCGAAGCACCTATGGCTTTGTCGGCGGCGAAATCGACCTGCAGGCCAGGGGCATGCGCATGGCCGGAGCGCTGTGCCCACGCAAATGTCGCATCCTGCTGTGGCTGTTGATTGGTGCTGGGGATGTGCCGCAACTGGAGCAGTGGCTACCCCGATGAGACGATGCCCGCACCCCACGGAGCGGGCACGTTTTGCTGTTGCTGTGCTAGGGTGCTCACACATTTGCCCAGGACACCCCACCCATGCTCCCCCCGCTCAGCGAAAAAGAACTCGACCGCCTCGAAGACCTGCTGATCACCTACGGCAACGACTATTCGGTCATCAACCTGGCCGAGCTCAACGGCCTGTTCACCGCCCTGGCCAGCTCGCCGATCAAAGTCAATCCGGAAATTTGGCTGCCTGCTGTTTCAGGCGGCAAGGTCCCGAAATTCAAGAAACCCGCCCATGAAGAGGCCTACACCGCGCTGATGCTGCGCTACGCCAGCCAGATCGCGGAAGAACTGGCCGACAACCTTGCCGACTTCGAGCCATTGTTCGAAGAGAGCGAGGATGAAGGAGGGCCGGCGATCATTCTCGAAGAGTGGTGCTTCGGCTACATGCGCGGCACGCAAGTCGCCGAATGGAGCGCGCTGCCACCCGAGCAGGACCGTCTGCTCAAGGCCATCTCGCTGCATGGCCTGGAAGACAACTTCGAGTTGCTCGACTCGATGAGTTTCGATGAGCTCCAGGCCTGTGTGCCGCAGGTAGTGGAGGCGGCGCGCGGGTTGTACCAGTATCAGAAGCAGCAGCGCCATTAAGGCTTTCGCGGGGCCGATTATTCCACCTGCCGAAATACTGGATTGCTCATGGCACTCATTCTGCTGCCAACCGATCCAGTGCAGCATGTTCTCCAGCAGCGCCACTCCCGGCGCTGATCCGGAGCCAAGCACATGCCAACCCCGATCAAACTCTACAACTTCCCCAAGTCCGGCCATGCCCACCGCATCGAGCTGATGTTGTCGCTGCTGAACCTGCCCACCGAACTGGTGTTCGTCGACCTCGCCAAGGGCGCGCACAAGCAACCCGATTTCCTCGCCCTCAACCCGTTCGGCCAAGTACCGGTGATCGACGACAACGGCACCGTGATCGCCGATTCCAACGCGATTCTGGTGTACCTGGCCAAGGCCTATGGCGGTGAACGCTGGCTGCCCCAGGACCCGGTCGGTGCCGCCCGCGTGCAACGCTGGCTGTCGGTGGCCGCCGGCCCCCTGGCCTTCGGCCCTGCCGCCGCACGGCTGGTCACGGTATTCGGCGCCTCGTTCAACACCGACGAGGTAATCGGCCGCGCCCACACCCTGCTCAAGGTCATCGATGCCGAACTGGCCCAGCGCCCGTTCCTGGTGGGCAGCGAGGCGACCATCGCCGATATCGCCAACTACTCCTACATCGCCCACGCGCCAGAGGGCAATGTGTCGCTGGAACCCTACCCGAATGTGCGCGCCTGGCTTGCCCGCATCGAAGCGCTGCCAGGGTTCGTGCCGATGCCGCGCACGGTCATCGGCCTGCAGACCACGCTGTAACCCCTGAGGAATGCCGCCATGCGCTCTCCCTGGCACGAAGGTGAAAAACGACTGCAGGAGCAGGTCGGCGTTGCCGAGCGCATGGAGGCGTTCGGGCAGAAAGTCATCCGCGACCATATGCCTGACCAGCATCGGGTGTTCTACCACCAACTGCCGTTCATCGTGGCGGGTGCCGTGGATGCGCAGGGTAAACCCTGGGCAACCCTGCTCGAAGGCCCCGAAGGCTTCGTCAGCTCGCCCGATCCGAAGCAGCTGCTGATCGACACTGAGCTGGCCAGCGATGATCCCGCCACGCCTGGCCTGGCTCAGGGTGGCGCCATCGGCCTGCTGGGGATCGAGCTGCACACCCGCCGGCGCAACCGCCTCAACGGCCAGGCCCGCCGCGTCGCAGGGGGACCGCTGGAGGTGGCGGTCGAGCAATCGTTCGGCAACTGCCCGCAGTACATTCAGTTGCGCGAATACACCCGTGTCGCTGAGCCCTCACAGGGTCGCCAGGATACAACGGCACTCGATGCTCGAACCCGGGCGATGATCGAAGGCGCCGACACCTTCTTCGTTGCCAGTTACATCGAACATGACGATGGCCGGCGCTCGGTGGACGTGTCCCATCGCGGCGGCCGCCCAGGTTTCGTCAAGGTCGAAGGCAACCGGCTGACGATCCCCGACTACGCCGGCAACCTGCATTTCAATACCCTCGGCAACCTGCTGGTGAACCCGCTTGCCGGCCTGTTGTTCGTCGATTTCGCTACCGGCAATGTGTTGCAGCTGTCCGGCCGCACCGAGGTGATGCTCGACAGCCCACTGATCAGTGCATTCGAAGGTGCCGAGCGGCTCTGGGCGTTGGACGTCGAGCAGGTGGTGCTGCGCCCGGCAGCGCTGTCGCTGCGCTGGGCCTTCCACGAATATGCCCCGACCAGCCTGGCGACCGGCACCTGGGCCGAGGCCGAGGAGCGCCTGCAACAGCGTGAGCGGCAGCGCCAGTGGCTGGCCTGGCGGGTGGAGCGTATCGAACAGGAAAGCCGCGACATCCGCTCGTTCTATTTACAGCCCGATGACGGCAAGCCCGTGCCCTTTGCCCCAGGGCAGCACATCCCCATGCGTCTGCAACTCGACGGCGAGGCTCCGCTGGTGCGCACCTACAGCCTTTCCAGCGCGCCCTCCGACGGTTACCTGCGCATCAGCGTCAAGGCCCAAGGCCCGGCTTCGCGACACCTGCATGAGCGCTTGAAGGTCGGTGACGCGCTGCAGGTGCGCCTGCCCATGGGCAATTTCACCCTCGATCAACAGAGCCAGCGGCCCCTGGTGCTGATCGGCGCCGGGGTTGGCATCACACCGCTGATGGCCATGCTCCGCGAGCAACTAAGCAGCGGGCAGGGCAGGCGTATCCACCTGTTCCACGGCGGGCGCAGCCTGGCCGAGCTGCCGTTCCGGCAGGAGCTCGCCCTACTCAAGCAGCAGGCCGGTGACCTGCTGGCTATCCACCGCGCCCTGAGCCAGCCCGAAGCCGATGCCGTACCTGGCCGCGATTTCGAGTTCGCCGGCCGTCTGGGCATAGCCCAGATCAAGGCCGTACTGGCGCTGGACGACTACGACTTCTATCTGTGCGGCCCGGCCAGTTTCACCCAGGACCTTTACGAAGGCCTGCGTGCGCTGCATGTGCCCGACGCACGCATCCACGCCGAGGCGTTCGGCCCCTCGACCCTGCGCCGCCACACTGACGACCGGCAACCCGTGCTGCAACAGCCCCCGGCCGCCACCCAGCCGGTGCCGGTGTACTTCGCCAGCTCCGCCAAGGAAGCCCGCTGGGCGCCCGACAGCGGGACGCTGCTGGAGCTGGCCGAGCGCCGGGGCCTGTCACCGGATTTCAGTTGCCGGGGTGGCTCCTGTGGAACCTGCAAAACCCGCGTGGTCAGTGGTCAGGTGCATTACCCCAACCCGCCTGCCGAGCTGCCCGACAGCGGTACTGTACTGATCTGCTGCGCGGTGCCGGCCCAGCCGGAGGACGGTGCGCAGCCGTTGGTACTGGAGCTGTGAGGTTGGCCGTACCGGCCCCATCGCCGGCAAGCCGGCTCCCACACAGACCGAATGAACCCAAGCCATGCGCCATCCCTGTGGGAGCCGGCTTGCCGGCGATGGGGTCGGTGCAGCCAGCACAAAACCCCGCTATAACGGATAATCCCCGCACCCCGGAGGCCCAGGAGCCCGCATGGACCAGATCCACCTGATGAAGGTGTTCGTCGCCGTCGGCGAACTGGAAAGCTTCGCCGCCGCTGCCCGTCGCCTGGCGATATCGCCTGCAGCAGTGACCCGTGCCGTCACGGCCCTGGAAGAACAGCTCGGGGTCAAGCTGCTGCTGCGCACCACCCGCAGCGTGCGCCTGACCGAAGCCGGCGGGCGCTACCTGGAAGACACCCGGCATATCCTCGCCAGTATCATCGAAGCCAACGAAGCGGCCGCCGGCATCAATGCCGCGCCCAAGGGCGACCTGGCCGTGACCGCGCCGATCCTGTTCGGCAAGAAGTTCGTCATGCCCTGCATCGTCCGCTACCTGCAGCAGTACCCCGAGGTGGACGTATCGGCCTATTTCCTCGACCGGGTGGTGAACCTGGTGGAGGAGGGCATGGATGTGGCGGTACGCATCGGCCAGCTACCCGACTCCGGCCTCAAGGCCCTGCGCGTGGGCAGCATGCGCAGGCTGCTGTGCGCCTCGCCGGCGTATCTCGAACAACACGGCACCCCACGCCACCCGAGCGAGCTGCAAGGCCACGCGATCATCGCTGCCGGCGTTCTCTCGCCACGCACCGACTGGCGCTTCGGCGCCATCGACGACCCGACCCTGATCCGCATGAAGCCACGCCTGACCGTGACCAGCAACGACGCGGCCATCGCTGCCGCCAGTGCCGGGTTGGGTATCGCCCGGCTGCTGTCCTACCAGGTGGCCGACGAACTGGCGGCCGGGCGGCTGCAGGTGATCCTTGCCGAGTACGAAGAAGCGCCCTGGCCGATCCATGTGCTGCACCGCGAGAGCAAGTACGGCTCGACCAAGGTACGCACCTTCATCGACATGCTGGCCGAACACCTGCGTGCTCAGCAGCATCTGAATTGAACTCGATGACATCGTACAACTGTGGCGTTAGCCCATCCCAATTTTCCCCGTCAGGCAAAGGTAAGCCCTGATATAGCTCAAGAACAGGCAAATACGGCTGCATGATAATTTAAAAATTGTTGTACGACGACCTATGACGTGGCACTCTCGCACCTGAAACATTTTGTCTCAAGTCGCCCGGGCGACCACAGGCAATCACCAGCAACTCTAAAAATAATTCAGGTGATCCATGAGCATAAAAGGCATCCGTTGGTGGATGGTCAGCCTTGTTACAGCTGGGCTGGTCGTCAACTACCTCGCCCGCAACACCCTCTCGGTGGCTGCCCCCACCTTGATGTCCGACCTCTCCATCAGCACCGAGCAATACGCCAAGATCGTCGCCACCTGGCAGATCTGCTACGCCCTGATGCAACCCATCGCCGGCTGGGTCATCGACTTCATTGGTACCAAGCTGGGCTTTGCGGTGTTCGCCCTGGCCTGGTCACTGGCCTGTGCCGGGGCGGCGCTGGCCAGCGGCTGGCAAAGTCTGGCATTCATGCGCGGGCTGCTGGGGATGACCGAAGCGGCCGGCCTGCCTGCCGGCGTCAAGGCCACCACCGAATGGTTCCCGGCCAAGGAGCGTTCGGTCGCCATCGGCTGGTTCAACATCGGTTCTTCGCTCGGCGCCTTGCTGGCGCCGCCGCTGGTGGTCTGGGCCATCCTACACAGCGGCTGGCAACTGGCGTTCGTCATTGTCGGCGTCTCGGGGATCGTCTGGACCCTGCTGTGGATGCTGCTGTACAAGCACCCCAAGGACCAGAAGCGCCTGAGTGCCGCGGAGCGCGACTACATCCTGTCCGGCCAGGAAGCCCACTTCAAACAGGAAGCGCGGGTCAAGGGAGCCTGGAAGCGCATCTTCAAGGAGCGCAACTTCTACGCCATCGCCTCGGCGCGGATTCTCTCCGAGCCGGCCTGGCAGACCTTCAACGCCTGGATCCCGCTGTACCTGATGACCGAGCGGCACATGAACATCAAGGAAGTGGCGATGTTCGCCTGGCTGCCGTTCCTGGCCGCGGATATCGGCTGCGTGCTGGGCGGTTACCTGAGCCCGCTGTTCCACCGCTACTGCAAGGTGTCGCTGTTCACCTCGCGCAAGATGGTCCTGGTGTTCGGCGCCAGCTGCATGATCGGCCCGGCCTGCATCGGCCTGGTGGAAAGCCCGTACACGGCAATTCTGCTGCTGTGCATCGGCGGCTTTGCGCACCAGACATTGTCCGGTGCGCTGTACTCGATCACCTCCGACTCGTTCAGCAAGGACCAGGTGGCGACCGCCACCGGCATGGGCGGCATGTTCGGCTACCTGGGCGCGGCGGTGTTCACCCTGGTGTTCGGCATCCTGGTCACGCAGATCGGTTACAGCCCGCTGTTCGTGGTGCTGGCGGCGTTCGACATCATTGCTGCGGTGCTGGTGTGGAACCTGGCGCGCGAGCTGCGCAGCGAACCCCGTGAGGCGGCATCGACAGAGGCGCAGGTGGTACTTGGCACGGGCCGTTAACCCCGGAGCGATGGATCAAAGGGGCTGCTTGCAGCCCCTTTGGCGTTTTCAGTCGGTGCCAAGTGCCTGGTATTGCAAGCTGAAACCCAGGTGCAGTTGTTCATGCTGGCGCAGCAGCTGCAAGCCCGGCCGATCGGGCAGGTGATGGGCGTTGATCGGGTGGCTGACCGGCTCGATGCAGAAGAATCCCTGGTCCTTGGGGCAGTACAGCAGGTAGTGATCGGCACCCCTGGCATGGCAATCGAGGCGATAACCCGCGGTCGGCTGGACAATGCTGCAGGCGCCTTGCCAACCGCTGAAGGCATGATCGACTCCATCGCTAGGCAATGCCTGCAGCGTGTCGAAACACCATTGCGGCGGGATCGGGGCTTGGCGCGAGGGCAACTGCCCCTCATCACCCACCCACACCTGCTGCGCGGGCGCCAGCAAGCGGGTGTCGGCAAAGCGCGGAAAGTACGGGTGAAACCCCAGCCCATGCCAGGTCGGCCGTGGGTCGAGGTGGGTCACTTCCAGCTCAAGGGTCAGGCAACCTTCATCCAGGCGTACGTCCAGGGTCGCGCGGTAAGCAAAGGGCACCTGGCTGTCCAGGCTCAGGCGGGCATGGCCGTCATCCACGCTGTCGACTTGCCAGGGCTGCTGCCAGGCACTGCCATGGATAGGGTAGGGGTCATGCTCGGTATTGGGCGCCAAGGCCAGCCAGCCATCAGGGCACTGAAAGCCGCCCTCAGCGATGCGGTTCGACCAGGGCGCCAGCAGGTAGCAGCCCAGGCGTCGTGGTGAGCCGCTGGCCAGTGCGGCGCTGTCGCTGTGGCGCAGCAGCGCCTGGCCGCTGGCCTTGGCCTGCCAGTTGATCAGGCTGGCGCCCAGGGTGGGCGCCAGGCTCAGGCGGGTCAGACGGTCTTGCAGGTGCAGTTCAGGCACAGGCATTGCGGCGCTCCGAAGGTGCAGGCGGTTTCAACCCGCCTTGCGGTAGGTCAACAGGACGATCCCGCATACCACCACGGCGGCGCCGAGCAGCTGCAGGGTATTGAGTTGCTGGCCGAGCAGGGCCCAGCCCAGCAGCAGGGTGGCGATCGGCTCGATGTTCATCACCGGGGCGTTCTGCGCCATGTTCAGCCGTGGCATGCACACGAACAGCAGGGTGAAGGCCGTGCCGTACAGCACCACCAGGCTCGCCAGGGCCAGCCAGCCGCCGCTGCTGCCCGGCAGCGCCAGCCCGGCCGGCACCAGGCCGCCGGAGCCTGCCAGCAGCATGCTGGCGAACACAATCAGCAGGGTCAGCATGCTGCGCACCGGGCCGCGAACGCCGGCCAGCTTGTGGTCGGTGATCCACAGGGCGCAGGCGAATACGCAGGCCGCGCAGAACGCCAGGCTTACCCCCAGGGCCCAGTCCGGGTTGCTTTCGGCGCTGCCATTCAAGCGAGAGGGCACATCCAGCGCCAGCACCAGGCCGAACAGGATCAAACCCATCAAGGCCGCGGTGCGCCGGGTCGGCCGCGCCCCGCCGAGGGCCCAGGTCAGCAGCGCCAGCAGGATCGGGAAGGTGTTGCCCACCAGCAGTGCCAGGGCCACCGGAATACGCGCCACGGCCGAGTACAGGCACAGGCTCTGGGTGGCGATCAGCAGGCCCAGCAGCAGTTGCCAGCGCCAGGAGCCGGCAGGTAGCCCCAACGGCTGGCGCTGCCACAATACAAGGCCACCCAGGGCCAGCAGGGTCAGGCCCGAGCGGCAGAGGATGGCCAGTAATACGCCGGTGTCGTCGTCGAAGGCGATGCGCGCGGCAATGTGGTTGCCGGCGAAGCAACAGGCCAGCAGCGCCAGCAGCGCTACCGCCAGTTTGCGCGGGAAGAAGTGAGGTGTAGCGAGGGCGACAGCCATGATGCAGGGTCCGTTTGCAGGGAAGGGCGGGCCATCAAGGCCCGCCTTGTGGCATTACAGCACCACGCTTGGCAGCCACAGCGAGATGGCCGGAATGTAGGTCACCGCCATCAGTACCAGGAACAGTGCCAGGTAGAACGGCAGCAGCGCCTTTACCGTGGATTCGATACTGACCTTGCCGATCGCCGAACCGACGAACAGCACCGCACCCACCGGTGGGGTGATCAGGCCGATCCCCAGGTTGACCAGCATGATCATGCCGAAGTGCACCGGGTCCACACCGATGCCGGCGATCACCGGCAGCAGGATCGGCGTGAGGATCAGGATCAGCGGCGCCATGTCCATCACCGCGCCCAGCAGCAGCAACATGAAGTTGATGCACATCAGGATCACGTAGCGGTTGTCCGAGAGGGTCAGGAACAGCGTGGTGATCTTCGACGGGATTTGCATCAGCGTCATGACGTAGCCGAAGCTCGCCGCAAAGCCGATCAGGATCATCACGATGGAGATGGTCCGCACCGTGCGGTGCATCAGCTTGGGTAGGTCGCGCCACTTGTAGTCGCGGTAGATGAACATGGTCACGAAGAACGACCAGACCACGGCGATCGCCGCCGATTCTGTGGCGGTAAACACCCCGGACAGAATGCCGCCGAGGATGATCACCATCGCCATCAGGCCCCACAGCGCTTCACCGGCGATCTTCATCGCCTGGCGCAGCGGGATCACTTCGCCCTTGGGGTAGTTGCGCTTTTTCGCGAAGATCAGGCACAGGCCCATCAGCACGGCGCTCATCAGCAGCCCGGGCATCACACCGGCCATGAACAGCGAGGCGATCGACACCGTGCCCCCGGCCGCCAGCGAGTACAGCACCGAGTTGTGGCTGGGCGGGGTGAGCAGGGCCTGCACCGAACCGCTGACGGTGACGGCGGTGGAGAACTCGCGCGGGTAGCCCTTGCGTTCCATCTCCGGGATCAGCACCGACCCGACCGAGGCGGTGTCGGCCACCGACGAACCGGAGATCGCGCCAAAGAAGGTCGACGCGGTGATATTGACCAGCGACAGGCCGCCGCGCACGAAGCCCACCAGCACCCCGGCGAACGCCACCAGCCGCCGCGACATGCCGCCTTCGGCCATGATCGCGCCGGCCAGCACGAAGAACGGAATGGCCAGCAGCGAGAACTTGTTAACCCCACTGGCCACCTGGATCATCATGGCCTGCAGCGGGATGTCGATCCACCACGCGCCGATCAGCGCCGACAGGCCCAGGGCATAGGCCACCGGCATGCCCAGCAGGATCAACGCGAGGAAGCTGCCTATCAGAATCAACGCATCCATCATGCCGCTCCTTCGTGTTCTTCGACGACGTCAAAGCGCATCACCTGGCGATGGCTCTGGTCGCCCAGGATGAGTTTTTCCAGCACGAACATCAGGGTGACAGCACCGCCGATCGGGATCGGCGCATAGGTCAGCCCCACCCGCACCGATGGCAGGGTGGCAAGGAACTGCTTCCAGGTAGTCACGCACAGCTTGTAGCCGTACCAGGTCATGAACACGCACACCAGCAGCATCAGCAGCTGCACCAGCAGCGCCGCGGCCTTGCGCTGGGCCGGCGGCAGGCGGTCGGTGACCATCGCCACCGCCATGTGCGCTCCGGCGCGGTAGCTGGCGGCGGCGCCGATGAAGGCGAATACCACCATCAGCAGGATCGCCACCGGCTCCGGCCAGCTGGAGCCGGTGCCCAGCACGTAACGGGCGAAGATGCCCCAGGGAATGATCAGCGTCATGGTCAGGATCGACAGGCCGGCAATCCAGATGCAGCTGCGGTACAGGGCGTCGTTCAGACGCAGGAATGAATTTTTCATAAGGCATCACCGAAGCTGCAGGGCGGCGCGTGCCGCCCTGCAGGAGTCATCTGGGAACGGAACCGGGGTTACTGGACCTCGGCGATGCGCTTCATCAGGTCGGCGTACTGCGCACCGTACTTTTCCCGCACCGGGGCGGTGGCGTCGAAGAACGGCTTCTTGTCGACGCTGATGAACTCCACGCCCGCCGCCTTGAGCTTGGCTTCACTGGCGGCCGACTTGGCGTCCCACAGCGCCCGCTCTTCCATTTGCGCCTCACGGGCGACGGTCTTGACCAGGGTCTGCTGCTCGGGGGTGAGTTTTTCCCAGGTGGTCTTGGACATCACCACCGGCTCCGGCAGGATCAGGTGGCCGGTCAGGGTGAAGTACTTGGCGCTCTGGTAGTGGTTGTGCTCCAGCAGGGTCGGCGGGTTGTTCTCGGCGCCGTCGATCACTCCGGTCTGCAGGGCGCTGAAGATTTCCCCGGTGTCCATGGCGATGCCGTTGCCGCCCATGGCGTTCATCATGTCGAGGAACAGCGGGTTGCCCTGTACGCGGATCTTCATGCCCTTGAGGTCTTCGATGCTGCGCACTGGTTTTTTCGTGTAGAGGCTGCGGGTGCCGCCGTCCATCCAGGCCAGGGCCACCAGGTTGAAGTCGGAGTTGGTGATCTTGTCGAGGATTTCCTGGCCGATCTCGCCATCGATGACCTTGCGCATGTGTTCATGGTCGCGGAACACGAACGGCATGTTGAACACGTTCACATCCGGCACCACCGGGCCGACGATGCCCAGGCTCACGCGGGTCATCTGCACGGCGCCGATCTGCGCCTGCTCGATCACTTCCTTTTCCGAACCCAGCACACCGCCGGCGAACATCTTGAAGGTGATCGCGCCGTTGCTGGCCGCTTCGAGTTTCTTGCCCATGTGTTCTTCGGCGACCACGGTCGGGTAGCCGCTGGGGTGGATCTCGGCGAACTTGATGTTCAGGGTGGCGGCCGAGACCGACATGGACAGGGCAAAGGGGAGGGCGGCCAGTAGCCACTTGTGCTTCAAGGTCATGAGGAAACTCCGGTGTTGTTATTGTCTGGTTTCGTTCGTGTGGGCAGTGCGGTAGAGCAGGCTCAGTTGCCCCAGGCAGGCTCCTCCAGGCCTTTGGCGCCTGGGTTCAGGGCGAACACGCCACCGGCCAGCGGCTGGTCGGCAAGGTCCACGCCTGCGGGGCGAATCGAGGTGACGAACAGCGTGTCCAGGCCAGGGCCGCCGAAGGCGCACATGGCCGGCTTCTTCACCGGTACCGGCAGCGAGCGGTCGAGCTTGCCGTCGGGGGTGAAGCGGTGTACCAGGCCTGCGTCGTTGCCGCAGATCCAGTAGCAACCGTCCTGGTCGATGGCGGCGCCGTCGGGGCGGCCGGGGTAGTCGCGCATGTCGACGAACAGCCGGCGGTTGCTGGGGGTGCCGCTGTCGGTGTCGTAGTCGAAGGCCCAGATGGCCTGCACCTGGGGGTGCGAGTCGGACAGGTACATGCGCGTGCCATCGGGGCTGAAGGCCAGGCCGTTGGGCACGATCATGCCGTCTTGCTGCAGGTGCAGCGGCTGGCCGTCACCGTCGTGGCGGTACAGCGCGCCGACCGTGGCGCCTTGCTGCATGTCCATCAGCATGGTGCCGGCCCAGAAACGGCCCTGGCGGTCGCAGCGCCCGTCGTTGAAACGCATGCCCTCACGGGCATGGGCCACGCTGGCCAGGGGGCGGCTGACCAGGGTGCCCTGGGCGGTGGGTTGCAGATGGAACAGGCCGCTCTGCATGCCGGCGATCCAGCCGCCCGCGGGGCTGGCGCCGGGGGCGATGCAGGCGAGCATTTGATCGGCCTGCCAGCGCTGGTGCGCGCCATCCGCCAGCCGCCAGCGATGCAGTTGACCGGCAGGAATGTCGACCCAGTACAAGGCCTGTTCGCCGGGGTGCCATACCGGGCTTTCACCGGTGCCGTTGCGGGCGTCGAGAATCAGTTCTGCGTGCATGGACGGCCTCCTGGCCCTGGGTGGCTCAATCGAAGGGCCCGGCAGCGACGAAGGCGCCACCCTGGTAGACCATCGCCGGGTCATCGGCGGCCGGCATCGGCTGCGCCTGCACCTTGGCCTGATACACCTCGGAGGAGTCCTTCGGCGCGTAGCCCAGGTGCGCGGCGTAGCGGTTGTCCCACCACTGCGTCGGGTTGGCAGAGGCACCGTAGACCACGGTGTGGCCAACGTTCGGGGTGAACAGGCCACGCTCGATCAGTTGGGTGAGGTCGTCATAGCTCAGCCACGAGCTGAGCATCCGCCGGTTCTGCGGCTCGGGGAACGACGAGCCGATGCGGATGCTGACGGTCTCGATGCCATAGCGATCGAAGTAGAAACTCGCGACGTCCTCGCCGTAGCACTTGGACAGCCCGTAGTAGCTGTCGGGCCGGCGCAGGGCATGGGCGTCGATGCGCTCGTCCTGTTTGTAGAAGCCGATGGTGTGGTTGGAGCTGGCGAAGATGATGCGCTTGACCCCGTGCTTGCGTGCCGCCTCGTAGATATGGAACACGCCGCAGATGTTGGGGCCGAGGATCTCCTCGAACGAGCGCTCTACCGACACGCCGCCGAAGTGGACGATGGCGTCCACCCCTTCGACCAGTGCCTGCACTGAAGCCTTGTCGGCCAGGTCGCAGTTCACCACCTCTTCGTGGGGGCCGCTGGCGGGCGCCATCGGGCTGATATCGGACAGGCGCAGCACCTCGGCGCAGCCCTGGAGGCGCTCGCGGAGCACCTGGCCCAGGCCTCCTGCGGCGCCGGTGAGGAGCAGGCGGTTGAAGCGGGTTGTGGTCATGGCAGGCTCGCAGTCGTCAATTGTTGTATGTTGTCGTATGACTTTTGGCGATTATCGGCAGCGTTTCCGCTGCTTGTCAATCACTCACAGCAGCGACAGCGGGTAGTTGAAGATCAGGCGGTTCTCGTCGAATTCGTTGTTGCTGAAGCTGCGGCGGATGTTCGAGTTGCGCCACTTGATGCTCAGGTCCTTGAACGCCCCGCTCTGGATTACATAGGCCAGCTCCGACTCACGCACCCATTCCTTGCCATCGCGGATGGCGCCACTGTGCACGTCGTCGCCGCTGATGTAGCGGTTCATCAGGGTCAGCCCGGGCACACCGACGGTGACGAAGTTGAAGTCATGACGCACCTGCCAGGAGCGCTCGTTGGCGTTGTCGAAACTGGCGTTGTAGCTGTCGTTGGCCAGGGTGCCGCCACTGGTGCCGTTGACCCGCATCCAGGTATCGCCGCTGACCTTCTGCAGGCCGACGTAGAAGGTGTTGCCACCCACCCGTGCCGAGAACATCCCCGAGTAGGTCTTGTTGTCCAGTTTGCCGGCGCGCTCGGCACCGTCTTCGCCGCCCTGGAAGTAACCGAGGTTGGCGCCCAGGGTCCAGTTGCCCAGTGGCTGGCTATGGCTCAGCTGCAGATACTGCTGTTCGTAGACGTCCTTGAGTTGCGCGTTCCACAGGCCGATCAGGGTGCGGTCCTGGTTGAACTTGTACTCGCCGCCGGCGAAGTTGAAGCGGTCCGAGACGCCACGGCCGTAGCTCATGTCTTCCATGCTCGCATCGTTGCGCGGGCTGTTGCCGCGGAACTGGCCGCCGTAAAGGGTCAGGCCGGCGATTTCGCTGGAGGTGAGCTGGCCGCCGCGAAAGGTCTGCGGCAGCGAGCGACCATCGTCTGCCCGCAGGATCGGCAGCACTGGCATCCACTCACCGATCTTCAGTTCGGTCTTGGAGATGCGCGCCTTGCCCGCCACCGCCAGGCGGCCGAAGTCGTCGGCCGGGCGCCCGTCGTCGTGGCGTGGCAGCAGGCCGGTGCCATAGGTGCCGCCACCGCCGTCGAGCTTCACCGACCACAGCCCCAGCACATCCGCGCCGAAGCCGACCGGGCCCTCGGTGAAGCCGGAGCGGGCATCGAGGATGAAACTCTGGGTCCACTCTTCGGCCTTGCTCTGCGGGTTGCGCGGGTCGACGAAGTTGCGGTTGATGTAGAAGTTGCGCAGGCCCAGGGTGGCCTTGGCATCCTCGACGAAGCCGGCGGCCAGGCTGGCGCCAGGCAGGTTGCCGAGCAGGGCGGCGCCGAGCAGGGCGAAAGGCAGGGGTTGGCGGATGTTCATGGTTGTTGTGCTCCCGAATGTGAGGCAGCCGATTGCCGGGCACGCGCAAGCGGCCAACGGCAGGGGCGGGTCAGTTCAGCCCGTCAGGGCGTGAGAGGTCGAGCCAGAAGGCGCTTGGTAGTCAGGGCCTGCGGCAAGGGTTCGCCGGGGAGCGTTATCGGGAGACGGGTGTGCAGCAACGGGCGCGGGGTGCGCGAACGGAATGTTGGCATGGGACTCTTCACTGATTGTTGTTTTTGTTGTGTGTTGTCGTACAACCGTGACGATTATTATCAAGTGAGAATCGGCTTGTCAACGTTCCATGGGATTCAAGTGTGCTGAGTTGTACGATCCCTGTGTAGGAGCGGCCTTGTGCCGCTCCTACACAGAGCGTCTAAGGCATTTCCAGGGTTGGCAGCTCAATGGCAAGCGGTTCCAGTGCCTGCCGGGCACACTCGCCCAGCACCTTGAGCCCCTGGGCCAGCTCTGGCGACAGCGGCCTGCCCAGGCACAAGCGCAGCCCCGTGGTGGGCTGGCCATCGGCGAAGAAAATCCCGCTGCCGGCGATGTGGTAGCCCCGCTCATGGGCCAATTGCTGAAGCAGGGCCATGTCGGTACCCGCCGGCAATTCCAGCCAGTGGATGAAGCCGCCGCGCGGCGGTACGTAGACCGTGCCCGCCGGGAAAGCCGAACGCACCAGCCCGTGCATCGCCTCGTTCACCGTGGCCAGCTGCCCCCGCAGCCGGGCGCAGTGCTCGTCCATGTAGCCGCGCCCGATGAACTCGTTCAGCGCGCTTTGCGCCAGGCTCGACACCGCCAGGTTGCGCGAGAACATCTGCGCGAGGATGGCATCGCGGTACTTGCCGGCCACGCACCAGCCCACCCGGAAGCCCGGGGCGACGGTCTTGGAGAACGACGAGCAGTAGATGGTCTGCCCGGTGCTGTCATAGCTCTTGAGCGCGCGTGGCCGCTCGGTTTCCGGCACCAGGTCGAAGAAGATGTCGTCCTCGATGATCGGTACATCGGCCTCGCGGGCCAGTTGCGACAGCCTGGCGCGGGCCGCCTCGGGCATGATGAAGCCGCGCGGGTTCTGCAGGGTCGGGTTGAGGAAGATCACATCGACTTTATTAAGCTTCAACGCCTCTTCAAGGTGCTCCATGTCGATCCCGGTTTCCCCGTGGGTACGCATGGGCAGCGCACGCATCCCCAGGCGCTCGATGGTCTGCAGGATGCCGTAGTAGGTGGGGGTTTCGATGGCCACCGTGGCGCCGCGCTGGGCCACGGCCTCCAGGGCCAGTTCCAGGGCGACGGTATCGCCGGAGGTCACCAGCACTTCGTCCGGGCCGCAGACCACGCCACGGGTCAGCATCAGCCCGGCAATGCGCCGGCGCAGCGCCGCATGCCCAGGTGGCGTCACCAGCCCGGCGATGGCCAGGTCGGCCTTGCTGGCCAGTGTGGCCATGCACTTGTTGAGCAGCACGTGAGGGGTGAGGTCGCCGTGCAGCACGGCCGAACTCAGCGACAGGGTGGTGCGGCTGGCCGCCTGGGAGAGCATCGCGACCACCGCGTGGTTGACGTTGACCGTGACACTGGAGAAGTCGAAACGGCTGGCCGGGTTGGCGCGCCCCGCCGCCGACACGAAGTAGCCGACCCGCGGCTCGGTCAGCACATAGGCGTTGGCCTCGAGGTCGGCCAGGGCCCGCTGCACGGTGGTGATGCTGGTGTCGAACAGGCGGGCCAGGGTGCGGATCGACGGCAGCTTGGTTCGCGCCGGCCATTCACCGCTGTCGATCTGGCGGATGATCCAGTCCTTGACTCTCCGCCAGCGTTTATCAGGTGTTTCGAACCGATCCATGGGGTCTCTTGTCAGCTCAGGAATGACCTCCCAGAACATAAAGTAAAACCACCCCGGTTGCAGCAACGATGGCGATGTTCAGCGCCACCAGGCCGAAGGCGAAGCGGATCAACCCGTGTTCTTCATCGCGGTTGGCGGCCGCCAGCCCGGTAATCAGCGACAGGATCGACAGCGAGCCCAGCGCACCATGCCCGGCGGCGCTGTTGACCATCGCCGCCAGCCACGGCCCGTAGTCGCTGCCCAGGGCGGCGATCGACGGCATCACCAGAGTGTTGCCGCCCACGTTGGAGCCGGTGACGTAGCCCGCGATACCCGCCAGCAGCGCCACGGTCGGCGCCAGGGAAATCCCCGACAGCGATTGCAGGGCGCGCTGCGCCTCGACCAGAAAGCCCGCGTTGACCATCACCTGCGACAGCAGCAGGAACAGGAAGATGGTCGCCACCGGGAACTTGGCGCGCTTGAGCAGCGAAGCCCACGGGAAGCTGCCGTCGGCGCGCTGGCGCAGGGTCATCAGCACGGTGACGATCAGCAGCGCAAGCCCCGGCGAGGCCAGCGGCTTCCACGAAACATGCTCGCCCTTGATCACCCACACGCCATCCCAGCCCGACAGTACGAACAGTGCACGCGAGGCGACGATCACCCCCAGCAGCGCCAGGTACGGCCAGGCAGCCGCCGGCCAGCGCACCAGGCGCTTGCGCTGCAGGTACGAAATCACCAGGCCCACGGCGGCCACGGTCAGCCCCGCCAGCACCCCCGATACCTCAGGCCCGACAAAGCGGTTGATGCCGTACAGCACCGCGCTGAACAGCACCGATACCGCACACAAGCCCAGCCAAGGCAAGGCGCTGCGAATGCCGGCCTGCCACAGGGCGATGCCCGCCAGCACCAGGAACACCGGCGCGCTGATCAGCGCCGAATGGCTGCCCAGCTCGTTGGCCGGCAGGTGGGTGAGCAAGCCGCCGATCACCGTGGCCAGGCCCAGGGTGCCCCACGGCATGATGACCATGCCGGCCAGGGCGATCTTCATCCCGGCCTGGCGCGAGAACAGCCCCATCAGCAGCGGCACGGTGGCGATCAGCGAGACGCCGAAGCCGGTCATCGCTTCCAGCAGCGGCGCCAACCCCAGCACGATGAAGATCACCTGCGCCGGTGGCTTCCAGCCCAGCTCGCGCACCCAGGCACCGATGGCCTGCGGCGCGCCGCCGCGCTCCACCAGGATGACGAATGCCAGCCCCGGCACGATCACGCAGGCGGTGCTGAGGAACAGGATCATCGTGTCCTTGATGATCGCCGAGCTGGCGGCGGCCGACAGCGGCGCCGCGGCGCCCATGCCCCACAGCAGGAAGACCACCGCGACGCCGGCCAGCGCTGCCTGCACGGGCGGGCGACGCACCAGCAGGATCAGCGCGATCACCAGGCCGATGGGCGACATTTGCAACAAGAGAGCAGCCATGTGCTGTGTTCCTTAATCGTGGGTCTGACCGCTGTACTCGGTGGCGCGCATCGAGGGGCGGTCGCAGAAACGCTGGTACCAGGCGTTCAGGCGCGGGTGCTGGGAGAAGTCGCCAAGCTCGCGGAACACGATCCAGTCCAGGGCGGTGCCCAGGGCCACGTGGCCAACGTTCAGCGGGCCGTCGAGTTCGACCTGTTGTTCGAGGTAGCGGTACGACTCTTCGAGCTTGTACTTCTGGCCCTCGCCATAGGCCGGGTAGCGCAGGTGCGCCGGGCGGCGCTCGACTTCCCAGCGCAGCTTGATGCCGACATCGCACAGGCCCTGGGCCAGCGCCTGCAGGCGCAGGGCCTGGTAGCGCTCGGGGCCTTGCAGCGGGATCAGCTTCGGGCCCTGGTGCAAGGTGTCGAGGTAGTCGCAGATCACGATCGAGTCGAACAGCGCCTCGCCCTCGGGCAGCATCAGCACCGGCACCTTGCCCAGCGGGTTGGCCTGGTAGATGGTCTCGTTGCGGGTAGTCGGGCTGGTCTCGTGGTGGATCACCTCCAGGCGCTCGGCGAGCCCGAGCTCATGGGCCATCACCAGCACCTTGCGGGCGTAGGGCGAGTGGGTCTGGTAGTAGAGCTTCATGGGGCGGTCCCTGTGTCGAGGATGGCCGAGGCGGCCTTGTGGGCGTCGATGAACAGCCGCGACGGCGCGCCGGCCGAGGTGACGTAGTGGTTGTAGTAGCACGAGCCCTCGGCCAGTGGCCCGAGCACCCAGAGGTTGCGCACCGGTTCGCCGCTGCTGGCGCGTGGGTGGCAGGCCGCGTCGACATCGATGCCATCCAGGCCCGGCACATCGGTGCGCGGGCGGATCAGGCCAAGCCGCGCCAGGTCGCGCACCGGGGCGCAGTCGCTGTCGTGCACGCCACTGCCCTGCACGTAACCGGCCACGCGCCGGTAAGGCTTGGCGGCTGGTACGGCGCCCGGTGGCAGGAAGGTCAGCAGCCCGGCGTCGCTGAGGGCCAGCAGGTCGGCGTGGCGCTCCTTCTGCGGCCCGGCCACCAGGCGGTTGATCGCCTTGTGCCAGCGGCCGTAGAACTGCCGGTGCGAAGCCTCGGTGAGGCCGTCGAAGTCGACCGCCTCGCGCAGCCGGTCACGCAGGTCGCGCCACACCTCGATGGCCGCCTTGACCGGCGATTCGGCGCGGCCGATGCGGGCCTCGTGCAGGTCGGCCTCGATGGCGTCGTAGATCCACGCATGGTAGTTGTGCGCGTTCACCTGCGCCGGCAGGCTGTGCAGGATCAGCGCCTGCGGGTCGATGGCGCCGGACAGCGCCTCGTAGTGACGCAGCAGGCCCTCGCTTTCGCGGGTATCGGTGGGCGTTTGCAGGCTGACGGTGCGCAGTTGCTCCAGCACTTCACGGTGGCGCGCCGGGTCGGTCTTGGCATGCAGCACCGCCATGCCGGCCGCGCGCATTTCCAGGAGCATGCGCGGCAGCACGTCTCGCTCGAAGTCCAGCTGGCCGTTCGGCGCCTGCTGGCGCAGCGCATCGATATGGGTGCTGGTGAGGAAGATCGGCTTGTGCCGTGGCGCCCGGGTCAGGCCGTTGGGGCGCGCGCGGAACGGCAGGCCGTCACGCGACTGGATATAGATCACCGGCTCCTTGCCGGACGGGAAGTACACATGGCTGGCGTCGGCCATGCGGTGGTAGGCGCCACCGCGGCCGGCGGTCAGCGCCGCCAGGGTATCCATCGCCCCCAGGCCCAGCCCTTCGAGCAGCACGGCTTCGCCGGCGGCGATGCTGTCGAGGCTGCCCGGCAGCGGGTAGATATCGCCCACCCGGCCTTCCTCGTCTGCCCGCACCCGCCCGGTATGGCCGACGGTCAGGATCAAGCGGTCCACGGTCACACTGTCGCCCGACGGCAGCTTGAGCTGGTAGGCCTGCTGCGCATCGGTGCGCAGGCCTACCACCGGGTGCGGGTGCAGGCGCACCGCCACCCAGGCTGGCGCGCTTCTCAGGATGCGCGAGAAGGCGTCGGCCAGGTAGGCGCCGAGCAGCCGGCGCGGGAGGAAGTCCTCCGGCTCCACCGCGCGCCCGTCGTCGGCCACCAGGCCGGTTTTCGGGTCGACCTTGACCCCCTTGGACCGGCACCATTCCAGAAAGTCCGGGCCCGAGCGTTCGCGGGCATCATGCAGGGTGCCGAAGGCCGCCGCGTCGGGGTACACCCCGAGTTGCCCGGCCACGGTGTTGAGCAGCAGGTAGTCCGGTTGGTTGGGCCAGTGGGCACCGGTGCCGAACACGTTGGGGTCGAAGATGTCGATCACCAGCGGCTGTTGCGGGCGGGTTTCGGCGATGCTCAGCAGGCGCTCGAAGATCGACAGCCCGCGCGAGCCGCAGCCCACCAGGCCGATGTGCAGGGGCTTGCTCACCATCTGCGCTCCTCCCCGAAGAACGACGGCACGGCGACTGCCGAGCCTTGCTCGAGGGCCACGTCATGGATACGCCGGCCCAGGGCCAGGTCGAGGATGCCCATGCCGAACGGCGAATAGATCAGGGGTTTGTCACGGTTCACCTGCAGTTCGCCGCGCAGGATCTGCGCCACGGTGCCGGTGACGAAATCGCGGTGGCCGAAGCGTTGCTCGGCCAGGTGCGGCGAGGTGTTGGCCTTGAGGCAGTGGCTGACGTCGTCGAAGTAGTTGTAGCTGGCGGCGACGATGCCGGCGTCGATGTCGCGCAGCGAGATGTTCAGCACGATCTGGCCTGGGCGGAAGGTGTCGTCGCCGCTGACGTAGGGGGTGCCGGCGCTGGTGGCGAACACCACGATATCGGCCTTGAGCGCTTCTTCCAGCGACCACAGTTGCACCTGCGGCAGGCCCAGTTGCTCGCCGAAACCGGCCAGTGCCTCGGCCGACTCGCGGTTGAGGTCATGCACGCCGACCTGGCCGAACGACCAGTCGTCGCCGATGAAGGTATCGAGGATGTTGCGGGCGATTACGCCACCGCCAATGATCGACAGGCTATCGGCACGCTTTTGTTTGTCATTGAGCAGCCAGGCGCCCAGCACGGCCGAGGCGGCGGTGCGCACGGCGCTGATCAGCGCGCCTTCCAGCAGCGCGTAGGGGTAGCCGGTTTGTGGGTCGTTGAGGATCAGTACCGCCGAGGCCCGTGGGATGCCGGCGTGGATGTTGTCCGGGTAGCTGGCGATCCACTTGATGCCCGACACCGACTGTTCGCCCTGTTTGTCGACGATCGCCGCCGGCAGGGCAATGATGCGGTTGGCCGGCTCTTCGGGGAAACGCAGGAAGTAGCTGTCCGGGTTGACGGTTTCGCCGCGCTCATGGGTGAGGTAGGTCTGCGCGACCACCTCGATGGCCTCCTGGCGCATGCCGGCAAGGATGTCCTTGACGGTGGCGCCGGGGATCACGTGGAACGGGGGAATCGAAGCTTGTGCGGTCATGACTGGTTACGCCGTAAGGGAGAGAGGGAATTCGGGGAACAAGGGTTGCAGCGCGTCCGGGCCCAAGCGTTGGCTGACCCAGTCGTCTGAATAGAGGGTTTCCAGGTAGCGCTCGCCCATGTCCGGGGAGATCGCCACCACCACATCGTCCGGGCGGATCTGCGCTGCCCACTGCTGCACGCCGGCCAGCACCGTGCCGGTGGAACCACCGAACAGCAGGCCGTAGCGCTGCGCCAGCCAGCGGCATACCTGGACCGTGCGCACCTCGGGCACGGTGAGGAAGGCGTGGATATCGCTGGGTTCGTAGATCTCAGGCCGGCGGCTGGTGCCGAGCCCCGGGATATGCCGGGTGCCGCCGGGCAGGCCAAAGGTCACCGAACCCACCGAGTCCACCGCGATCACCTTGGTGCGCGGGTGGTGGTCGGCGAAATAGCGCTTGCAGCCCATCAGCGTGCCGGTGGTGCCGGCGCCGACGAACAGGTAGTCGACATGCCCGAACTTCTCGGCGATGGCCCGCGCGGTGGCGTTGTAGTGGGCCAGCGGGTTGTTCGGGTTCTGGTACTGGTTGAGCCAGATGTAGTCGGGGTTCTGCGCGACCATCTGTTCGATCAGGCGGATGCGCGAGTAGAGGAAACCACCGTTCTCGTCGCGCTGGTCGACCACGATCACCTGTGCGCCCAGGGCCTGGATCAGCTTGCGGTTGGGCGCCGAGGTGTTCGGGTCGATGACGCAGACGAACTGGTAGCCCTTGGCCGCGCAGACCATCGCCAGGGCCACGCCAAGGTTGCCCGACGAGGATTCGATCAGCCGCGTTCTTGGGGTGATCAGCCCACGGCTTTCCAGGTCGGCGACGATCGCGTGGGCGGTCTTGAGCTTGATGGAGCCGGCCGGATTCAGGCCCTCGATCTTCAAGTGCACCTTGGCACTGCACAGCTGATCGACCTGGACGTAGTTATTTTCGTTTATCAGTTGCTTGATCATTAGGGCATCCCTGTCAGATTTCCTGAATGAAGCGGGCCGTCCGCCGTTGGGGCGGCAGGCTTTGAAGTAACGGGGCAGCAGGGAAGTGAGGTACCGGGTGGTAGCGCTTGCCTGTTCTACGGTTATCTACAAACGCGCTTTCCATCCGTGGAAACGATGTTGCTCATGATGTTGGGGTTGGTATGCAACTGCGCGCCGGGTGGGTGTGCCTGGCGCTGCGGGAGTGATGGTGCGGGGCGGGGAGGGGAGGGCGACAGATACAGAAAATCGGGATTTTTCAATACAGGGGAAGGCGGCTAGCGGGAGCCTGGTTTGCTCAAAATCAGAATGCCTTGCGCGATCCCTGTGGGAGCTGGTTTACCCGCAAATCAGGCGACGCGGTGCATGGCACCGGCTTCGCCGGTGATCGCCGGCAAGCCGGCTCCCACCTCGACCGGGCAAACCCAAGCTGTGGGAGCTGGCTTGCCAGCGATGGGGCCAGTACAGGCACTGTAGGAGAGGACAGTTGTTCCCACAGTGCAGGGCAGTGTTCGAGTGAAAGTTATTGCGGTGGAAGCAGCCGGGCCCGGCAAGCCTCGAGAATTTCATCCGCCAACGGCGAATCATCCGGGCAGGCCCGGGACAGCGAGATGGCCCCCACCAAGGTGGCAATCACGCTCAAGCGCCGGGCACGCTGAGCCTTCTCATCGGCAGTTTCGATCGGTCCGCCGGCCGCCTGCAGCGTCTGCAGCAACTGCTCCAGTCCTTCGGCAAACACCGCCTTGACGGCCTCGGGCTGGCGCGCCGCATCGTTGCTCAGCGCCGCCAGGGTGCAGCCTTGCGCTGGATTGTCGCGGTGCTCCCTGGACAGGTACTGGCCCAGGTAGTCCGCCAGATCGACCCCTTCGCTGCGCATCGCGCTGCTGGCCAGGCCACACGCCGCGGCCTCGGCCATGAGGTCGGCCTTGGAGCCGAAGTGCTTGTAGAACCCGCCATGGGTGAAACCGGCAGCGGCCATCAGGTCGGCCACACCGACCCCGTCATACCCCCGCTCGCGAAACAGCGAGGAAGCCGTTTCGACAATATGCGCGCGGTTGGCTTGGGCTTGTGCCTTGGTGACTTTCATGGCGGGCGACTCCTGCACCGGGGTGGTGGGGCTCATCATACATTGATGTTGTTCATCATCAAAAAATTGACATAGTTAGATTATGACCGTAATCATAATGGCAAGCCCACCCAACCTTGAGGATCTACCCATGAGTGCCTTGCCTACCGTTCTTGTCACCGGCGCTTCCAGCGGCATCGGCGCCACCTATGCCGAACGCTTCGCCCAGCGCGGCCACGACCTGGTACTGGTCGCCCGCGATCAGGCCCGGCTGGAGGCCCTGGCCGATCGCCTGCATGAGCAATTTGCCGTCGCGGTCGAGGTACTGGTCGCCGACCTGACGCAAGAAGCTGCATTGGCCAAGGTCGAAGCCCGTTTGCGTGAAGATGGCCGCATCGGTGTACTGATCAACAACGCAGGCCAAGGCCAGTCGGGCGGCTTCCTCGGGCAGAACGGCGAAAGCCTCGAACGCCTGATCGGCCTCAACGTCACCGCCGTCACCCGCCTGGCGGCTGCCATCGCCCCACGTCTGGCCGAGCAGGGCAGTGGTGCGATCGTCAACATCGGTTCGGTGGTGGGGCTGGCACCGGAGCTGGGCATGACGGTGTATGGCGCTACCAAGGCCTTCGTGCAGTTCCTGTCCCAGGGGCTGGCGCTGGAATTGGGGCCAAAGGGTGTTTATGTGCAGGCCGTGCTGCCGGCGGCGACCCGTACCGAAATCTGGTCACGCTCCGGGCTGGACATCGATTCGCTGCCTGAAGTGATGGAGGTACAGGATCTGGTCGATGCCGCCCTGGTGGGCTATGACCGGCGCGAGGCGATCACCATCCCGCCGTTGCAGCACGCCGAGCGCTGGGCGGCGCTGGACGGTGCGCGGCAGATGTTGATGGGGGATTTGCGCCAGTCCCAGGTGGCTGAGCGTTATCGCGCCGTGTAGCGAGCCAGGTTCACAGCCCCTCGCCAAGATACAGCCGGTGTGCCTCGCCAATCCGTTCACTGGCTGTGGCAGGCACACCCGCTTCCCTGGCAAAGCGTGGCCACTGTGCGACGGCCTCGCAGACTTCCTTGATGATCCGCCGTGCGTCCATGCCGCGAACCTGGCTCGCCACGCTCAGCAGGTCATCGAGGGTGAAGTCGTCGCGCTTGCCGTTGACCGTCATCTGGTGGGTGTCTACCCAGAAGCTGCCGGGCAGGTAGGAATAGGACACGTCGTAGGCCGGCGTGAGGTACCAGGTGCCGTCGGTATCCATCATGAAGGCCGTGTTCTTGGTGTGATCGTCCTGGTTGCGGGCGACCAGGTTGAAGACCATGCGCCGGTAGAACTCTTCGGCCCCGTCTCGAGAAATCCTCAGTGCACGCATGACCCCGAACGCCTCGGCATACGAGTACTGGCCAGGCTTGCGGAAGTCGGCATGGTCGAGTGCGCACAGGGTGGCCATGTGGATTTTCTCGCCTTCGGCCGTGCGGTCGAAGCGCTTGGTCATGAAGTGGGCGCGGCCTCCCTCTTCCAGCAACCGGCACTCGGTCATGCTGATGCCCGCGGCCTTGGCCATCAGGTGGTAGGCGTACTCGATCCGCCCGTAACCCTGTGAATCGGCCAGCAGTTTCGAGTCCTTGGCCACATCGAACTTGAGCAGCCAGTACTCGAACCCGGGGGGCGCGGTGACCTGGCCTGAGCGGATCTCACCTTGAGCATCGATGGCGATGACCGCTTTCGCCCGTGCCCCGCCCGCGCTCGTGCCGATGTGGATGAGGTGTTGCAGGGCCGCGTCGTCCACTGACGGGTCATGGGCGTTGAGCCGTTCGGCGATCGACTCGCGATCCGACAGCACCTCGCTGGCGAGGCGCACCAGGGCGTCGATCTGGATACTTTCTGCCTTGTCCCGTTCGGTGGCCAGCGCCGGGCGGTATTCCAGCGCGCCCATGCCTCGCTCACCCTGGTACAGCAGGCGCTCGACCGGCGTGAACGTGGCTTTGCTGCGCCCTTGCTGGGCCAACCAGGCATCGATCAGCGCATTGCCGAAGTCATCAGGCAGGGAGTCGGCCAGAATCGACGGCAGGCCTTTGAAGGTTTCGCGGTCCAGCCCCTGGAAGACGTAGACGTAGTCCGCGCGCAAGGGCATGTGGACAGGCGAGATTTCCAGGCCGGTCCTGACGAATTCGGGGGTGTATTCGAATTCTCCAACCTGGGTTTGCGGGTTCCAGTTGAGTGCGCCTACGTACACATCCCAGAGGTAGATTTGTGCGATCACCAGCTTTCATCCTTGTGGGGTTTCTGGCCACCAATGAGCGAGGGCTTGCCAATCGGGGTTTTGCCGGTGTGTTCAGGCGCCGGCTGGGTTGCCCGTGTGACTGTCGCTCGCTGCCTTTGCTTGCCCTGCATTTTCGCCAGCTGCAAGGGGCTGCTTCTGACTTCCTCGATCAGGCTGGCGAGGCGCTCCAACTCCCCAAGCACCCGCAGCACGGCGATGATATTGACCAAGGTGCCTTTGCCGGCCGTGAGTTTGCGGTAGGTCTCCCGAGAGATCCCGGCTTCATGGGCAACGATGTCCTGGCCGATATTACGCTTCAAGCGGATCGCTTCAATGCGCTGGCCGATCTCGCAGGCGATGGCATCGTCGGTCATTGATGTGGCTTTCATTACGCCTGGAATCCTATGTTTAAAAGGCCTTTATCGATCTCTTTGCCTAGAATATTAGGCGTTGAAAAGTGATTTTTAAAGGTTGGCCAAGCATTTTATAAAGCTTGTAAAACTAGGCGTTATACGGTTTTTTATGCATTTGAGCTAAGTATTCTAGGCGTTAGCGTTGTAGGGTCGGCTGAGTGATTATGCTGCCTTTGTTTACGACATTTCGTTTCGCGGAGGACGGCTTATCGATGTGCGTCCCGCAGCGGCCAAGCCTGCGAACACCTTTTCCAGCTTCACCACCGCGGCCTTCATCTCGGCGGTCGTTTGAGCGGCAAACCCCATCAGCAAGCCAACATCGTTACTGGGCACCGCATACAGGCCACCCAGCCCGAGCAGGTCGATCCCCACCCCGCGCGCGGCCCTGACCACGGCGTCTTCAGGCAAGGCCTGGACGAAATGGCAGGGCATCTGCAGCCCCCCGGCCGGGATCTGCGGCACGAGAAATGCCGCCAGGTGCCGCTGAATGAGATCCGCCAGTACATCGCGCCGCTCGGCGTAGAGCCCGCGCATGGCCCGCACATGGGCGTTGAAGTGGCCGCCCTCCATGAACCTGGCCAGGGTCAGCTGGGCGATGGAGGCGTTATGCCCGTCCTGCAGGGTTCGGGCGGCGGTCATCGGCGCGACGAGTTGCGGCGGCAGCAGCAGGTAGCCGATGCGCAGCCCGGCGAACAGCGATTTGGTGAAGGTGCCGATGTACAACGTGCGGTCATGCGGGTCCAGGCCCTGCACGCAGGCGGTGGGGCGGCCGGCGTAGTGGAACTCGCTGTCGTAGTCGTCCTCGATGATCCAGGCCTGTTGCTGGCGCGCCCACTCGATCGCCAGCAGGCGCCGGTCCAGCGACAGGGTCGCGCCGGTCGGGTATTGGTGGGAGGGGGTGAGGAACAGCGCCCGGGCGTCCGGCGCGAGCCGGGCCATGGCGTCCACCTGCAGGCCGTGCTCATCCACGGGTACTGGTACGCCTGCCAGGCCTGCCGCAGTGATGGCCTTGCGGGTGCCCTGGTACAGCGGGTCCTCGACCAGCACTTTGTCGTCGGCGTCCATCAGCACCTGGGCGCACAACCCCAGTGCCTGCTGCGAACTGGTGAGGATCAGGATGCGCTCGGCGGATGCCTGGGCGCCGCGCTCCAGGTTGAGGTAATCGGCAATTGCCTTGCGCAGCGGGGCCATGCCCTGCGGCTCGCTGTGCTCCAGTGCCCGCGTGCCGTATTCCTTGTACACCTGCCGCTCCAGCTTCTCCCAGATGGCCAGGGGGAAGTGCCGGGTTTCGGCCACGCCCGGGGCGAAGGGGCGGGGCGACTGGAAGTTGTGGACGCCACCGCTGTGCAGAATCGCCGTGCCTCGGCGGCTCAACTGCACAGGGGCTTCGCTGTGTGCCGGGCGCTGGCGCTTGCGCAGCGGCAGGCACCGGGCCCGTTGCGACACGAAGCTGCCGCTGCCTACGCGCCGCTCGATGAAGCCTTCGGCGTGTAACTGGCTGTAGGCCGACTCCACGGTATCCCGCGACACACCCAGGGACTGGGCCAGCGGGCGCGAGGCGGGCAGCGCCTTGCCCACCGGCAGTGCGCCGTCGAGGATCAACTGGCGGATCGCCCGCTGGATGCGCACATGCAAGGCCAGCGCGTTGTGGGCGGGGTCGTTGATCCAGGCTTTTACCGATTCCAGTTGTGCGTGTTTGAACATTGGCCTGATTCCCTGGCTGATGGTTCTGATTTAGGGCTGCCAATGCTGGGGCCGCTTCGCAGCCCTTTCGCGGCACAAGGGGCGCGAAGCGGCCCCGGCAATCTCAAGCCTTACCCCTACCCGGAACTCCAATATGGTCTGGCTATTACCAATAAATTGGCAGGTAAAAACCAACCATTTATCCGCTATAAAACCCAGGCCCGCAAGCTGTCGCCAAGGAAGGCGTGCGCTACGGGCAGGCCGGCCCCTCACTCATTCACGCTGTCTTGTCCAAAAGGGTTCCAATAATGACCACCACCCAACTGCCCGTTTTCGTTCGCCGAGTGAAGCAAGCCGATCTGCAGCCCTGGTGCGATTACTGGGCGCAATACCAGGCCTTCTACCAAGTGGACCTGGGCCCAGCCATCACCGAGCGCACCTGGGCCCGCTTCTTCGACCCGGCCGAGCCCATGCACTGCGCCGTGGCCACCGATGGGGAGCAGATTTTCGGCTTCGTCCACTACGTGTTCCACCGCTCGACCTGGGGGCGCAACGACTTCTGCTACCTGGAAGACCTGTTCGTGTGCCCGAGCGCACGGGGCCGGACGGTCGGCAAGCGGCTGATCGAGTTCGTCCAGGACCAGGCCCGGCAGCAGCAGTGCGACCGGCTGTACTGGCATACCCAGGAGACCAACCGGACTGCGCAGCGGTTGTATGACTGGATTGCCGAGAAGCCGGGGGTGATCGAGTATCGGATGCCGTTGGATGTTGCCAACTAAACCCATCGTTGCCGGTGCTGGCGCCATCGCGGGACAAGCCCGCCCCCACAGGAACTGCGCCGTAAAACCTGTAGGAGCGGGCTTGCCCCGCGATGGGCCGCAAAGTGGCCCCAATGCACCGAATGATCGATAGCTGTTTCAGGCCTAGCCGTTGATGGTCTTTTGAGTGTTATTGCGTGAGGGCCGCAAGGCGCTTGGCGATAGTCTTGCAGCGTTCTCTAGATCGAGCGCCGCCCGCGCGGCGCATCGCTGGCAAGCCAGCTCCCACATCTGTTTCGGGCCAATCACTCCTATATAGGTACCGCTGCCCGCCTTGGTGCATGTCTTGAGCCTGGCGCGGCGCCATCAGCGCCCACCTCAAGATCCAGTCGGACCAACAAGGCGGACAGTGGTGACTTTGCAGGAGTAACTGGCCCGAAACAGATGTGGGAGCTGGCTTGCCAGCGATGCGCCGCGCGGGCGGCACTCGATCTGCTAGGCGCTGCAAGGCTTTCGGCGAACACCTGCCGGCCATTACGCAAACACCTTGAAAGCGCTGCCTTCGAAATGGCAAGACTCATGATCCGCTCTAAACTCATTAACGGTCTTGCCCTCGACCACGTGACTGGCATGTTCCAGTCCGGCACATCGATGCCCTTTGTGGCGAGGGCAAGCCCTTCTTCTGCCATTACCGCTTTGTGTGGGAGCGGGTTTACCCGCGAAGGGTCGCAGCGCGGCCCCAGGGATCTTCAATCCCCAACCCCATGCAACCGCAACGCCCGCTGCGCACATTCCTTCCAGCTCAGCTTGCGCTTTGTAGCCACGGCCAAAGGCACTTCCGCCGCTATCACCACCGGCATATCCCGCATCCGTACCCAAGGCTCGCTCTGCCAATACAAAAGGCTCGCCGTATGCCCACCCGGCCAGCACATCCTGCCCAGGCGCGGCAGGTCGTCCAGCGCCGAGTCCTGCCCATCGCGCAGCACCGCCACTACCTCATGGGTCAGCCAGTGCCGCAGGTGGCGATTTTCCGGAATGTGATGATGGGCCGGCCCCGGACTCGCTGACCATGGTGGTCTCGCTGTACTGGCCGTAGCGCAGCAGCTGCACGGTGCGATGCTGGTCCGGGTCGGGCTTGCGGATGCAGTGTTCGTCGAAGAAGCGCCCGGTCATCCGGCCAAGTTCGTGGGCGCAGAACCAGGCTTGGGATTCGAGCCAGAGGGTGTGGAGGGGGCGGTTGTGGCGGGTGAAGAGGGTGGAGCTGTAGTGGTTGTCCATGATTGGCTTCCAGAGTCAGGAAAGCCGTTGCTAACGGGAACGGGATTCCGCCGCGTGAGCGTTCTTAAGCGCTGACCAGCCAAGCTAGAAGACAACACCTACTTCGTCAATTCAGGAACACATTTTGAAGTAATAGTGGCGTTATGATATTTCTTGGCTACTCAACCGGAGATAGGAAGTCTCATGAATCGATCTGAAAGAGCCAGTCAGATATGGGCGGTGCTTGCCTTGGCGGCACGTAACCGACAGTCGCTTACGTATGGGATGCTCTCTAGGTTGATTGGAGTTCCTGCAGCAGGTATGGGCAGGTTACTTGAGCCTATACAGTCGTATTGCATTCTGCAGGACTTGCCACCTCTAACACTTTTGGTTGTTCAAAAAAGTTCAGGTCTGCCAGGGCGTGGTTTTATCGGGGCTAAAGCTGCGGACTACGCACGAGATCAAATGCGAATATTCGCATTTGACTGGCTGGCGCATGGGAACCCCCAAGCAGAAAAGCTCGAGCAGGCAGTATTGGAGCTTCCATCTAATGGTGAGGATGTCGACTCGGACGAGTGAGACTTCGATATAAAAAAGGCTGCCAAACGGCAGCCTTTTTGGATAGCAGGACGATCAATCCCAGCTCAGAGCACCACCGGTCTGATACTCAATCACCCGAGTCTCAAAGAAGTTCTTCTCCTTCTTCAAGTCCATGATCTCGCTCATCCAAGGGAACGGGTTAGTAGTCCCCGGATACTCTTCCTTCAGACCAATCTGAGTCAGTCGACGGTTAGCAATGAACTTGAGGTAATCCTCCATCATCGCCGCGTTCATCCCCAGCACGCCGCGCGGCATGGTGTCGCGCGCGTATTCGATCTCCAGCTGAGTCCCTTGCAGAATCATCTGGGTAGCCTCTTCCTTCATCGCGGCATCCCACAGGTGCGGGTTCTCGATCTTGATCTGGTTGATCACGTCGATGCCGAAGTTCAGGTGCATGGACTCGTCACGCAGGATGTACTGGAACTGCTCGGCAACGCCGGTCATCTTGTTGCGGCGGCCCATGGACAGGATCTGGGTGAAGCCGCAGTAGAAGAAGATGCCTTCCAGTACGCAGTAGTAGGCGATCAGGTTGCGCAGCAGCTCTTTGTCGGTCTCGACGGTGCCGGTGTTGAACTCCGGGTCCGAGATGGCGCGGGTGTACTTCAGGCCCCAGGCCGCCTTCTTAGCGACCGATGGGATCTCGTGGTACATGTTGAAGATCTCGCCTTCATCCATGCCCAGCGACTCGATGCAGTACTGGTAGGCGTGGGTGTGGATCGCCTCTTCGAAGGCCTGGCGCAGGATGTACTGGCGGCACTCGGGGTTGGTGATCAGGCGGTACACGGCCAGGGCCAGGTTGTTGGCAACCAGCGAGTCGGCGGTGGAGAAGAAGCCGAGGTTGCGCATCACGATGCGGCGCTCGTCTTCGGTCAGGCCGTCCATGCTCTTCCACAGGGCGATGTCGGCGGTCATGTTGACCTCTTGCGGCATCCAGTGGTTGGCGCAACCGTCCAGGTACTTCTGCCAGGCCCAGTCGTACTTGAACGGGACCAGCTGGTTGAGGTCGGCGCGGCAGTTGATCATGCGCTTTTCGTCAACGGCGACGCGGGCCGAGGAGCCTTCCAGCTCGGCCAGGCCTTCGGCGATGTCCAGGGCGTCCAGGGCAGCCTTGGCGCGCTTGACGGCGTCGGAGTCCGAGGCGGTGGCGGCGCGGGCTTCCAGGGCGGCGGCACCGCCGGCGCTGTCGAGCTTGTCCAGGGTGGCGGCTGCGGCGGCTTGTGCGCCGGTGTTGCCCTTGGCGGCTACTTCGCCGTCTTCTTTATCGAATTCGTCCCAGCTCAGCATGGTGAGTTCTCCTGCTTGAGGGCCATCTTGAGTATGGCCGGTGGATCTTGGTTGCGGTGCTTAGGCCCCGGATGGGGTACTGCAGTGCACGCAAATCTGAATGCCCTTTGAGGGGCTGGCCCGGGTATTGGCGCCCGGGCCTATTGTGTTTGGCTGTGGGGCAGGGGGCGGCAGTGCCGGCCTCTTCGCGGGTAAACCCGCTCCCACAGGGTTCCGTGTGGCTACACGAAAAAAGAGGCTTCCCGGGGGAAGCCTCAGCCAAGCCTTATTGGCAGGCTTCGCAATCCGGCTCGTCGATGGCGCAAGCCTTCGGTACCGGGGCAGGGCCTGCGGCCTGGACCGGGGCGCTGTCGCCACCGCTCGACACGGCGTTGAGCTTGCCGGTGTTGATGGTCGACTTCTCGGTGCTGGTCGCGGCCAGGGCACGGAGGTAGTAGGTGGTCTTCAGACCACGGTACCAGGCCATGCGGTAGGTCACGTCCAGCTTCTTGCCCGAGGCGCCGGCGATGTACAGGTTCAGCGACTGGGCCTGGTCGATCCACTTCTGGCGACGCGAGGCGGCATCGACGATCCACTTGGTCTCGACTTCGAACGCGGTGGCGTACAGGTCTTTGAGCTCTTGCGGGATACGCTCGATCTGCTGCACCGAACCGTCGTAGTACTTCAGGTCGTTGATCATCACCGAGTCCCACAGGTCGCGGGCTTTCAGGTCGCGCACCAGGTACGGGTTGATCACGGTGAACTCGCCCGACAGGTTCGATTTCACGTACAGGTTTTGGTAGGTCGGCTCGATGGACTGCGACACGCCGGTGATGTTGGCGATGGTCGCGGTCGGCGCGATGGCCATGATGTTCGAGTTACGAATACCTTTTTGTACGCGGGCACGGACCGGTGCCCAGTCCAGGCTTTCGGTCAGGTCGACGTCGATGTACTTCTGGCCACGGGCCTCGATCAGGATCTGTTGCGAATCCAGCGGCAGGATGCCTTTAGACCACAGCGAACCCTGGAAGGTCTCGTAGGCGCCGCGCTCGTCGGCCAGGTCGCAGGAAGCCTGGATCGCGTAGTAGCTGACCGCTTCCATCGACTTGTCGGCGAACTCGACGGCAGCGTCGGAGCCGTAGGCGATGTGCTGCAGGTACAGTGCGTCCTGGAAGCCCATGATGCCCAGGCCCACCGGGCGGTGCTTGAGGTTCGAGTTACGCGCCTGCGGCACCGAGTAGTAGTTGATGTCGATCACGTTGTCGAGCATGCGCACGGCGGTGTTCACGGTGCGTTGCAGCTTGGCGGTGTCCAGCTTGCCGTCGACGATGTGGTTCGGCAGGTTGATCGAGCCCAGGTTGCAGACCGCGATCTCGTCCTTGTTGGTGTTCAGGGTGATCTCGGTGCACAGGTTCGAGCTGTGGACCACGCCCACGTGCTGCTGCGGGCTGCGCAGGTTGCACGGGTCCTTGAAGGTCAGCCACGGGTGGCCGGTCTCGAACAGCATCGACAGCATCTTGCGCCACAGGTCTTTGGCCTGGATGGTCTTGAACACCTTGATCTTGTTGTACTCGGTCAGGGCTTCGTAGTACTCGTAGCGCTCTTCGAAGGCCTTGCCGGTCAGGTCGTGCAGATCAGGTACTTCGCTTGGCGAGAACAGGGTCCACTTGCCGTCATCGAAGACGCGCTTCATGAACAGGTCAGGGATCCAGTTGGCGGTGTTCATGTCGTGGGTACGACGACGGTCATCACCGGTGTTCTTGCGCAGCTCGATGAATTCTTCGATGTCCAGGTGCCAGGTTTCCAGGTAGGCACACACGGCGCCTTTGCGCTTGCCACCCTGGTTCACGGCAACGGCGGTGTCGTTGACTACTTTAAGGAACGGCACGACGCCTTGCGACTTGCCGTTGGTGCCCTTGATGTACGAGCCCAGGGCGCGCACCGGGGTCCAGTCGTTGCCCAGGCCACCGGCGAATTTGGACAGCATGGCGTTGTCGTGGATCGCGTGGTAGATGCCCGACAGGTCGTCCGGCACGGTGGTCAGGTAGCAGCTGGACAGTTGCGGGCGCAGGGTGCCGGCGTTGAACAGGGTTGGCGTGGACGCCATGTAGTCGAACGACGACAGCAGGTTGTAGAACTCGATCGCGCGGGCTTCTTTGTCTTTCTCTTCCAGCGCCAGGCCCATGGCCACACGCATGAAGAACACCTGCGGCAGCTCGAAGCGCACGCCATCCTTGTGAATGAAGTAACGGTCGTACAGGGTCTGCAGGCCCAGGTAGGTGAACTGCTGGTCGCGCTCGTGGTTGATCGCCTTGCCCAGTTTTTCCAGGTCGAAGTCGGCCAGGGCCGGGTTGAGCAGTTCGAACTCGATACCTTTGGCCACGTAGGCTGGCAGGGCCTTGGCGTACAGGTCGGCCATCTCGTGGTGGGTGGCGCTGTCGGCCACGCCCAGGAAGCCCAGGCCTTCGGCGCGCAGGGTGTCCATCAGCAGGCGGGCGGTGACGAACGAGTAGTTCGGCTCACGCTCGACCAGGGTGCGGGAGGTCATCACCAGGGCGGTGTTGACGTCCTTGATGGCCACGCCGTCGTAGAGGTTCTTCAGGGTTTCGCGTTGGATCAACTCGCCATCGACTTCGGCCAGGCCTTCGCAGGCTTCGCTGATGATGGTGTTCAGGCGCGCCATGTCCAGCGGCGCCAGGCTGCCGTCGGCCAGGGTGATGCGGATGCTTGGGTGCGGCTCGACCACGGCGCCGGTGTTGGCGCGGGTGGCGCGCTCTTTGGCGCGCTGGTCGCGGTAGATCACGTAGTCGCGGGCGACTTTCTGCTCGCCGGCGCGCATCAGGGCCAGTTCGACCTGGTCCTGGATTTCTTCGATGTGGATGGTGCCACCCGATGGCATGCGACGCTTGAACGTGGCGGTGACCTGCTCGGTCAGGCGCGCGACGGTGTCGTGGATGCGCGACGAAGCGGCAGCGGTGCCGCCTTCAACTGCGAGGAACGCCTTGGTGATGGCCACGGTGATCTTGTCGTCGGTGTAGGGGACGACAGTACCGTTACGCTTGATCACGCGCAGTTGGCCTGGGGCGGTGGCAGCCAGGTCCTGGTTGGACTCGGCCTGCGGCGCCAGAGCCTGCGGGTTCTCGCGAGTTGTGTCGGTTTGCATGGGTGGGTGTCTCCACAGTTTCTATAGTGTTCAGGCGCCTTTGGGGCGCCCACCGTTCCGTCCACTTGCCTGGTGGCCCAGGCGGGGATGCGCGTGAAGCACACGCATCCGTCCGCTCGGGCGTACCGACTTCGGGACAGACTCAGGAATAAAGGGCAATAACCTGCCGCTCCCTGGCCGAAGTCAAAGTTTTTGGGCGAACCCAAAATCTGTTGCTGATGGGTGTCAGGCCTTGCCTGCAACACCCATGCCCGAACAAGGCCCTGAAAGGGCTTGCCTCGGTCGCCTCCGCAGGAGCGGTTTGGCTGCTGGAATCACGTTAAGTTCAGTAGGTGAAATTCGCTTGAATTTGCCTGTTGACTTGTGTGTGTGATTTTGCTCGAACCCCAACATCTAGTGGTTCGCTGCGATCGGGATACAAGATAATGCGGTCTGGGGGGCTTTGCAAGGCGAGCGCCTGTGGATAAGTTGTGGGTACTTTGTGTGTGATTCCTGGGTAGTCGCTGTAGGCCTTGTCCCAAGAGGTTTTCACGACTTTTCTGCGTCTCGCCGCCCCTGGGCAGTTTTTTGCGGGCGCGAACCCTATCACAAAAAACGCTTCAGTCCAGTGGCGTGTGGCCAGGTTGGCAGGGCCGGAGGCGGGACGTAGTATCCGGGCCTGATATTGCGCTTTGGTGAAAGAGAAATTTCGTAGGATCAGGCATTTATAG